>NZ_CP060695.1:526875-836250 GCF_014352875.1 Polaribacter pectinis | reverse complement strand
ACATGAAACTAAAAATTATAATAATTGCATTAATAGCAATTGTATCAGCAAAAACATATAGTCAGAATGTAGAGCAAGTACAACCAACAATTATGGTTATGCCTTTTACAAAATCTGGTGAAAATGCATTAGAATTATTCGAAAATGATTTTAAATGGCAATCTATTATTGCAAGAGTAAATAATTCTCTGCAAGAAAGAGGTTTTAGACCAAAAGATTTACAAGAAACTATAAATCAAGTTAAAAGAACAAAAGCTATAAGTTCTTTAAAGAATGCCAATTTTAATGTGGAAGAGGCAATTTATATGGAAGCAAGAACAGATATTATTGTTAAAGCTTTTATTAATATTCATTCAGAAGATGGTGGAGCTACCAATAGCGTACAAGTTTCACTTAAAGCCATAGAAGCTTCTTCTAGAATGTCTTTATACGATATGCCAACAGCCTCTTCTCCTCCATTTAAAACAACAGATTATGGGTATTTAGTTGACAGAGTTTTAACTGAAGAAAATAGAATAGAAAAATTTGTGGATGGTTTAAATGAAGCTTTCGGACAAATTGTATCTCTTGGAAAAGCCATTACTATAGAAATTTTAGTAACAGAAGACAGTGTTTTTAAATTAGATGATGAAATTGGTGATAATGCAGATTTTGTGTCTGAATTAATAACAGAATGGGTCAAACAAAACGCTAATAAAAATCAATATAGAATTAAGCAAGATTCAGAAAACATTTTAAGTTTTGATGAAGTAAGAATTCCTTTAAAAACGGAAAGTGGCAATAATTATTCTGTAAATGACTTTGCAAGAAGCATATCTAGAGCAATTGCAAAAATTTGCAGAAAAGATGGTGTAAAAGCTAAAAGAAGCAAACCTTCTGTATCTGAAGGAACTATAAGAATTATTTTACCTTAAAAAATTGTATCATGAAAATTAAAATACTAATTATCGTTTTATATTGTATCTCAATTTCCAATATAAACTCTCAAGAAAACCAAGAATTACTAAATTCTAGAATTGTTTTATCTATAGTAATGCCACAAAATGAAGAGAAAATTACCACTTCTAATTTTGTTAAAATAAAATCTAAAATAAAACAGATAATTTCTAAAAATGATGTTGCTGCAACAGATTATTATTCAGATTTTTTAATTTATCCTAGTATAGAAATTTACGACGAAGAAACAATTGATGCTGGTTTACAGCCAATTACTATTATTAGCGGAGACTTCACTTTATTTGTAAAACAGGCTTCAACAAATAATCAATTTGGTAGTATTTCTGTAAAGTTTAAAGGTTCTGGAAATAGTAGATCTAAAGCCATAAAAAACGGAGTTTCAAAAATTAATTCTAATCACAATGATTTTCAAACATTTCTTAAAAATGTAAAATCAAAAATTGTTAATTATTATCAAAAAAATTGCAATTTATATGTTTCTGAAGCAGATAAATTAAACGCTAGTAAACAATATGAACAAGCACTTTTAAAGCTTTTATCTATTCCTGCAGGAGTTACTAATTGCAATTCAAAAATTAATTCTAGAATAGTTCAGTATTACAGAAATTATTCCAACAGTGTTTGTGATAAAAAAATAGTTATTGCAAATGGTTATTATAGCGAGAAAAACTATTCTAAATCTCTAGATATTTTAAGAACAATAGACCCAGAGTCTAAATGTAAAAGTGCTGCATTAAGTTTAATGAAAAAAATTGAGTCTAAAATAGATAAAGAAGACAAACAAGCACTAGATATAACTATGAAAATTTATAATGATAAAGTTTCTATGGAAAAAGCGAGAATAGCATCTATTAAAGAGATTACTTTGGCTTACTATAAAAACCAACCTGATACTAATATTCATGTAATTAGATAAAGTAACTTTTATATTTCCCCAGTTTTATTATCTAAAAAGCTCTTTTAAATAAAAGAGCTTTTTTTATATTTAAATCTAATTTCCTACTTCGTTAATGAATTTAATTCGCATTAAACGCAGTTCATCTTCATCATAATCGCCATCAAATTCATCTAAAGCTTCTTGTATACTGTCAGATTCTGCTTCCATAAAATACTCATGAATCTCTTCTTGCTGATCTTCATCTAACAAATCATCTATAGCATAATCTATATTTAATTTAGTTCCAGAATAGATAATTGCCTCCATTTCCTTAATTAAATCATTCATTTCTTTTCCTTTAGATTTTGCAATATCTTCTAAAGGCAATTTTCTATCAGTATTTTGAATAATATATAGTTTTAAGCCAGAATTAACCCCTGTACTTTTTACTATTAAATCATCTGGTCTTAAAATGTCATTTTCATCAACATAATCTGCAATTAATTTTACAAAGTCTTTACCAAATTTTCTAGCTTTCCCTTCTCCTACTCCATGTACTTTAGACATTTCTTCTAAATTGATAGGATATTTTAAAGCCATATCGTCTAAAGACGGATCTTGAAAAACTGCAAAAGGTGGCACTCCTTGTTTAGTAGCAACTCTTTTACGTAAATCTTTTAATAGTTTTACTAACTTTTCATCAGCAGCTCCTCCAGAAGATTTTGCATTTGTAATTATGTTATTATCATTTTCTTCTGAATAAGAATGGTCTTCTGTCATCATAAAAGAAGTAGGGTTTTTCATAAACTTTTCTCCTTCTTCTGTTAACTTAACAACACCATATTGTTCAATTTCTTTTCTAATATAGTTTACCACTAAAACCTGACGAATTAGTGCCATCCAATAAGAAGCAGTCTTATCTTTGCCTATACCAAAATGTGGTTGTAAATGTGTTTTATGTGATGTTAAAAGTGCATTTTCTTTACCAATAATTGTATTTACAACTTCTTTAGATTTATATTGCTGTAATGTGTCTTTTACAACAGAAAGTAATTTAACAACATCTCCTTTTGCCTCATGTTTTTTCTTCGGATTTCTAGAATTGTCATCCATATCTGCTCCATCACCATTTTTCTCATCAAATTCTTCACCAAAATAATGCAACAAATATTTTCTTCTGTTCATAGAAGTTTCTGCATAACCAACAACTTCTTGTAACAATGCATGACCAATTTCCTGTTCTGCAACTGGTTTACTAGACATAAATTTCTCTAGTTTTTCTATATCTTTATAAGCGTAAAAAGCCAAACAATATCCTTCACCATCATCTCTTCCTGCTCTACCAGTTTCTTGATAATAACTTTCTAAACTTTTAGGAATATCATGATGAATTACAAAACGTACATCTGGTTTGTCAATTCCCATTCCAAATGCAATTGTTGCAACAACCACATCACAATCTTCCATCAAAAACATATCTTGATGTTTAACCCTAGTTTTAGCATCTAAACCTGCATGATATGGAACTGCTTTAATACCATTTACCTGTAAAATCTGGGCTATTTCTTCAACTTTTTTACGGCTTAAACAATAAATAATTCCAGATTTTCCTTCCCGCTGTTTTACAAAACGAATAATATCTTTTTGAACATCTGCAGTTTTTGGTCTAACTTCATAAAATAAATTAGCTCTATTAAAAGAAGCTTTAAATCTGTTAGCATCTGTAATTCCTAAAGTTTTTAAGATGTCTTCTTGAACTTTTTCAGTTGCTGTAGCTGTTAAACAAATAACAGGAACATTATCTATGGCCTTTATAATGTGTTTTAAATTTCTATATTCTGGTCTAAAGTCATGTCCCCATTCAGAAATACAGTGTGCTTCATCAATTGCAACAAAAGAAATAGTTTGCGTTCTTAAAAAAGTTACATATTCTTCTTTTATTAAAGATTCTGGTGCAACATATAAAAGTTTAGTAATTCCGTTAGAAATATCTTCTTTTACTTGTGCAACTTCCGTTTTATTTAATGAAGAGTTTAAAACGTGTGCAACTCCATTGTGTTCAGAAATTCCTCTTATGGCATCTACTTGGTTTTTCATTAATGCAATTAAAGGAGAAACAACAATTGCTGTTCCTTCTTTCATTAAAGCTGGTAGTTGATAACAAAGAGACTTTCCTCCTCCTGTAGGCATTATTACAAAAGTATTTTCATTGTTAACAATACTCTTAATTACCTGTTCTTGTAATCCTTTAAATTTGTTGAATCCAAAGAATTTTTTGAGAGGACTATGTAAATCCATTTATATAAATATTCGTTTAATATTAAAAAACAAATTACCAACCTATTATAGTTTGTTGTAACTATTTTTTGTAGTAAATTTGTCCTGTTTTCTTATCTAAAGATATAACTTTTTTTTATTCTGATAAAATATACTTAAAGCTTGAAAAATTTAGACAACATTTTAATTACTGCAAAAAAAACTATTTTAACAGAAAGTAATGCTATTGCTAATTTAGCAAATTTAATTGATGAAAATTTCGAAAAAGCCGTTAAATTCATATTAAATTCTAAAGGACGCGTTATTGTTACCGGAATTGGAAAAAGTGCGAATATTGCAACTAAAATGGTAGCCACTTTTAATTCTACAGGAACTCCTGCTATTTTTATGCATGCAGCAGATGCTATTCATGGAGATTTAGGGAATGTGCAAAAAGATGATGTTGTTATTTGTATTTCTAAAAGTGGAAATACGCCTGAAATAAAAGTATTAGTTCCGTTAATTAAAAATTACGGAAATAAAATTATAGCAATTACAGGAAATATTGATTCTTTTCTTGGAAAAAATGCAGATTTCCCTTTAAATACTTTTGTAGAAAAAGAAGCTTGTCCTAATAATTTAGCACCAACAACAAGTACAACTGCGCAATTAGTTATGGGAGATGCTTTAGCTGTTTGTTTATTAGAATTGAATAATTTTAGCAGCAAAGATTTTGCAAAATACCATCCTGGAGGCGCATTAGGAAAACGTTTATACTTAAGAGTTTCAGATTTAATAAAAAATAATCAACTACCTAAAGTTGAAGAAAATGATGCGATTGCAAAAGTAATTGTAGAAATTTCAGAAAAAAGATTAGGTGTTACTGCTGTTTTAAATAACAACAAAATTGTTGGAATTATTACAGATGGTGATATTAGAAGAATGTTAAGTAAAACTACTGATATCAATCATTTTACAGCAAAAGATATTATGGGTAAAAGCCCAAAAACAATTCACGAAAATGCAATGGCAATAGAAGCTTTAGATGCTTTAGAAAATGCTAGTATTACTCAAATTTTAGTGGTGAATGACACCAACGAATATGTTGGTGTTGTGCATTTACACGATTTAATTAAAGAAGGAATTTTCTAATGGCAGAAAAACAAAAAGAAATGTCTTTTCTAGGTCACCTAGAAGAATTAAGATGGCATTTAGTAAGAGGTGCATCAGCAATATTTATTATAGGAATTATCTTATTTGTCTTTCAGAAAGAAGTCTATGAGAATTTCTTATTAGCACATAGAAACCCAGACTTTATAACGTACAGATTATTCTGTGATTTCTTTTCGTTCTTTGGTTTAGATAGTAGTTTTTGTAACGTAGTTTTTAAAGACAATTTAATAAGTTTAAAACCTACACAACAATTAATGAACTCAATCTGGTCTTCATTAATATTAGGTATAATTCTAGCTTTTCCTTATCTTTTATGGGAAATATGGAGGTTTATAGCTCCAGGATTAACAAAGAATGAAGTTAATAAATCCAGAGGTTTTATTTTTGTAGCTTCCTTTTTGTTTTTCTGCGGAATTGCATTCAGTTTTTATGTGATTGCTCCAATTTCAATTCACTTCTTATACAATTACCAGATAACAGATTTAATTCAGAATAACTTTACAATGGATTCTCATATTGGTCTAGTTACCAATATGTTATTAGGTGTTTCAATTCTTTTTGAATTACCTGTTTTAGTCTACTTTTTAACAAAAATAGGTTTGATAACTCCAGAATTTTTAAAGAAGTATAGAAAACATGCCTTGGTTGTTGTGCTAATTTTAGCTGCTATTATTACGCCTCCAGATATTGCGAGTCAGATTATTGTGGCAATTCCTATTCTTATTTTATATGAAGTAAGTATTAGAGTTTCTAAAATGGTATTGAAAAAACAAGCCAAAGAAGCTAGAAAAAACACGAAAGTTAAGCAGAAATAGATAAATTATAATTACTTTAAGAGTTAACTTTAACAGTTTTACTATCTTTGAAATATGATTTTAAGAGCAGAAAATATTCAAAAAATTTACGGAAGTAGAAAAGTTGTAAAAGGAATTTCTTTAGAAGTACAGCAAGGAGAAATCATTGGGCTTTTAGGGCCAAATGGTGCAGGAAAAACAACTTCTTTCTATATGATTGTTGGAATGGTTAAACCTAATTCTGGTAAAATTTTCTTAAATGACGAAGAAATTACTGAAGATGCCATGTACAAACGTGCTCAAAAAGGAATTGGTTATTTAGCACAAGAAGCATCTGTTTTTAGAAAATTATCTGTAGAAGATAATATTATGTCTGTTTTAGAATTTACAGGATTGTCTAAAAAGGAACAGAAAATAAAGTTAGAATCTTTAATTGAAGAATTTAACATTGGTCACGTTCGTAAAAACAGAGGAGATTTATTGTCTGGTGGAGAAAGACGTAGAACAGAAATTGCTCGTTGTTTAGCCTCTGACCCAAATTTTATTTTATTAGATGAACCTTTTGCAGGTGTAGACCCAATTGCTGTGGAAGATATACAGAGTATTGTAGCGCAATTAAAGAATAAAAATATTGGTATTTTAATTACAGATCATGATGTACAAGCTACTTTAGCAATTACAGATAAAACTTATTTAATGTACAATGGAGGAATTTTAAAAGAAGGAACTCCAGAAGATTTAGCTGCAGATGAAATGGTACGTAAAGTGTATTTAGGTAAAGATTTTGAATTGAAAAAGAAGAAAATATTTTAAATTTCTATTTTCGCAGCAATCACAATTTATAAGGAAAAATCTAAATAAATTTTGATAAATTTTTATTGATTAAAATTACCAAAATGCCACAAGATTCCTGATGGATCGTGTAAAAAAAACTCTTTTCCCCAATCGTTAACAACAATTTCAGACAGTCTGACTTTAGAATATTTTTTTGGTAGATTTTTAGCTTTCATTTTTACTAGATAAGTCTCTAAATCTTCTACTTCTAGAAATAACATCGAATTATCTACCCAATCTTTTACAAATGCTTTTTGAAGATAAAAACCTAATTTTTCATCAACTTTAAAAAAAGACATATTTTTTGATATAACAACTTCAGTAAATTCTAAATCTTTATAAAAACTTCGAGATTCATCGAAATCTTTTGCGCCAATAAACGCTCTTATCGATTTAAACAGTTGCTTTTTTTCCATAATTACTAATTATTGATAAAACTACATAAAGCAATATAATTAATGGAATAGAAATGTATTGTAAGAAAATAATCATCAGCAAAGAAATTACTAGAAACAAATACTTAACAACATTATTTTTTACTGAATAATCTTTAAATTTTAAAGAAAATAAAGGTAATTCTGCATTCATTAAATACGTTAAAAGCAATGTTATAGCAATTAAAAAGTAATTATTAGACAGTAAACTTTGTACAAATTCAATTTCTGTATTCATTTGAATTAATGGCAAAGAAATTACAAATAAACTCATAGCTGGTGTTGGCAAACCTATAAAAGAATCTGATTGTCTTGTGTCTATATTAAATTTTGCTAATCTGTAACAAGCTCCTAAAGTTAATAGTAAACCCAAAAAAGGTAAAAAAGTTGGAAGCGTAAATTCATCTGTAAAACTTCCGGTTTCAATTTGTTTATCAATTAATAAATTAAACATAATAATTCCAGGAACAACACCACTTGTAACCATATCCGCTAAAGAATCTAACTGTTTACCTAATTCTCCAGAAACATTTAGCAAACGTGCTGCAAATCCATCGAAAAAATCAAAAAATATTCCTATTACAACTAATAATCCTGCAGTTACAAAATCACCTTGAACAGCAAAAATAGTTGCAACTGTTCCACAAAAAAGATTACCAAGCGTTAATAAATTAGGAATGTGTTTTTTCATTAGTTTTTTATCGTTTATATCGCTAAAATAAGAAATCCTATTTTGTTAGTTTTCTAATTCATTTAATTTTTGTCATATTTGTAGAAATATAAAAGCCATGCCTGTTTTTACTTCTGACTTCTCTCCTACTTTACCTTTCAGAAATGGTTATTTTAACACCATGTACAGGCCACTTTTTATGAAAGACACCTGTCAGTACTTACGAAAACGAGTTACAACTTGGGACAATGATTTTATAGATTTAGATTTTTCTTTGGTAGGTTCTAAAACGTTGGTTTTATTGATACATGGTTTAGAAGGAAGTTCTGAATCTAAATATATAACATCTAACACAAAACACCTTAATAATTTAGGTTTAGATGCTGTTTGTTTTAATTTAAGAGGTTGTTCTGGAGAAGACAACAAATTGCTGGCAACTTACCATAGTGGAAAAACTGAAGACGTAGATTTTGTATTAAACTATTTAATTAGAAATTACGATTATGATAATATTGTAATGGTTGGCTTTAGTTTAGGTGGAAATTTAACTCTAAAATATCTGGGTGAAAATACCTCTAAATTATCACCAAAAATAAAAGGTGGCATTGCTGTATCTGTTCCCATTCATATTGCTTCCGCAGAAAAAGAAATGGACAAGTTAAAAAACAAATTGTATATGGAAGTGTTTTTTAAAACCATGAAAAACAAACTTTTAGAAAAAGCCCATAAATTTCCAGAATATAATTTAGATAAAGATAAATTGTTTAAAGCAACCAAATTTAAACATTTAGAATATTTATATACAGTGCCTGTTTTTGGTTTTAAAAGTCCAGAAGATTATTGGGAAAAAGCAAGTTCTAAACAATTTGTTTCTAATATAGATAGACCAGCACTTTTAATTAATGCAAAAGACGATACTTTTTTATCCAAAGAATGTTTTCCTTTTGAAGAAGCAAATAGTTCTGAATTCTTTCATCTTGAAGTACCAGATTATGGTGGTCATGTAGGTTTTATGTCTTCTTTTAAACCTGCTGAAAACAGATGGTTAGAAAATAGAATTGCGCGTTTTATAGAAGAAAATATCCAGATTGATATTTAGCAAACAATATCTTTAGAAAACATCAGTTATTTTAGTAAGAATTAAGATATTTGTTATTGATAATTTTTCGCCTTTTGAAATATAAAATTTTACTTTTTTTATTCATTTTTCCGCTATTTTTAAATGCACAAGCATTAAGAAATTACTCTAACGAATTTTTAACAATTGGTGTAGATGCTGCTGCTTTAGGAATGAGTAAATCTGTTGTTGCCACTACAAATGACGTTAACGCAATTTACTGGAATCCAGCAGGTTTAGTTGGCATTGAAGATTACCAAGGTTCTTTAATGCACGCTTCTTATTTTGCAGGAATTGCAAATTATAATCACGTAGGTTTTGCAATGCCAATTGATAAAGAAAGTGCTATTGGAATTTCTATTATTCGTTTTGGAGTTGATGATATCTTAAATACAACAGAATTAATAGATAGTGATGGAAATATAGATTTTAATAGGATTCGACTTTTTTCATCAGTAGACTATGCTTTTAATATGGCTTATGCCAGAAACCTAATTTTTAAAGATTTAAAATTTGGTGTAAATGCAAAAATAGTTAGAAGAATTATTGGCGACTTTGCTTCTTCTTGGGGTTTTGGTTTTGATGCAGGAATTCAATTTGAAAGAAATGATTGGAAGTTTGGTGTAATGGTAAGAGATATTACTACCACTTTTAACAGTTGGGCAATTGATGAAGATGAATTTAATAAAATTAAAGATGCAATTCCTGGGCAAAACCAAGATTTGCCAGAAACAACAGAAATTACAAAACCAAAACTACAATTAGGAGTTGCTAGAAATTGGAGAGTTGGAAGATTTCTAAATTTGCTTACAGAAGTAGATCTAAATGTACGTTTTGCTAAAACTAATGATATTTTTTCTTCTGAAGCAGCAAGTATAGACCCTGCTGCAGGTTTTCAATTAGATTATGACGATTTGGTATATTTAAGAGCTGGTGTTGGGAATTTTCAATATATAACTGAATTTGACAACAGTAAATCTCTTTCTATGCAACCAAATTTTGGAGTTGGGTTTAAATACAATGGTATAAAAATAGATTACGCATTAACAAATATTGGTAGTGTTGGTAATGCTTTGTATTCTAATATTTTTTCAATTACTTTTGATTATACTTTTTTTAGACGTTAGTTTTTATGAAAAAAAAATACTTTTTTCTTCTTTTACTTTTATCCTTTTTAAAACCAATTTATTCTCAAGTAGAACTTTCTGTCTATTCAGAAGTTAGTATAGTAACTGCTGGTCCAGGTACTGAGTTGTACTCGGCTTTTGGCCATTCTGCTGTTAGAATAAAAGATCCTGTTTTAAATTTAGATATTATTTATAATTATGGAGTTTTCGATTTTAATGCTCCTAATTTTTATTCAAATTTTGCAAAAGGAAATCTTATTTATACGTTAGCTCGTTATGATTTTAAATATTTTTTAAGAACCTATAATAATGAAAAACGTTGGGTAAAACAGCAAGTTTTAAACCTAACTAGAGATGAAAGACAAGCTTATTTTTTATTTTTAGAAGATAATGCCAAACCTTCTAATGCAAATTATTCTTACGATCCGTACTTTAATAATTGTGCCACCATATTAAGAGATATAACAAAATCTATTTTAAAAAATAAAGTTGCTTTTAATGATAATCATTTAGTAAAAGACCAAACTTTAAGAAGTTTAATGGATAAAGAATTATACTGGAACACATGGGGTAGCTTTGGCATTAATTTAATTGCAGGAACAATTTTAGATAAAAAAGCAACAACATCTGAATATATGTATTTACCTGACTATGTTTATGATGCTTTTAAACATGGAACAATTTATATTAAAAATCAACCTGAAAATTTAGTAAAAAGAGAAGATGTTCTTCTAAATTTTAAAGAAAATAAGCAAAAATCGGGTCTTTTTAATCCTTTTATAATTTTTAGTATTTTAGCTATTCTAGGTATTTTTATAACTTCTAAAGATTTTAAAAACAATAAAAGAACTAAAGTATTAGACTTTATTTTGTTTTTTATAACAGGAGTTATTGGCTGTGTTATTGCTTTTTTATGGTTTTTCTCAAGTCATTCTACTGCACCAAATAACTTTAATTTTTTATGGGCTTTTGCTCCGAATTTAATTGTTTCGTTTATACTGTTAAAAAATCATCAACATAAATGGTTGCAGAAATATTTACAACTATTAATCTTATTTTTAATAGTAATTCCAATTCTTTGGTTAGCTAGAGTTCAAGGTTTTCCAATTGCAGTTATTCCACTACTAATATTATTGCTAGTAAGATATTTATACTTGTTAAAAAATGTTATTGTCCGCGATAATATAATATCGTAGTTATTGTTTTAATAAGGATTTTAAAGTCTAGAAAAGAGTTCCTTTCTTTAATATAATACAAGTCGTACCTTAATTTTATTCTTTGCTCTTCTAATGTACTTGCATACGGATAATTAACTTGTGCCCAACCTGTTAAACCTGGTCTAACTACGTGACGAATTGCATAAAATGGTATTTTATCTTCTAAATCTTTTACAAACTCCGGTCTTTCTGGTCTTGGTCCAATAATACTCATTTCTCCTTTTAAAATATTAAAGAATTGAGGAACTTCATCTAATCTAGTATTTCTTAAAAACTTACCAAATGATGTTATTCTTGCATCATTCTTTTTTGCCCAAACAGCACCATTGATTTCTGCATTTTTAACCATAGAACGCAATTTGTAAATTTTAAAAAACTTACCATTTTCACCAACTCTAATTTGTGTATAAAATAATGGACCTCTATTACCAATTAAATTTCCAAGCAGTAGTAAAGGAATTAATACAGTAAAAGATATTAAACCAAATAAAGATATTGCTATATCTATAAATCGAACCCAGAAAAGATAAAACCTATTTTCATTGTTTTTACTAAAATTTATATATTTATAAAAGTTATGGTCTAGATATTCTTTAGGAACTCTTCCTGTAAGATCTTCATAAAAGCCTTCATAACTTATAATATTTACACCTTTTTCAAATAATAAAATAAGCTCTTTATTTAACGAGTCTATAATTTCTTTTGAAAAACCGGCTTTAGAAACAATTACTTCAGTTATATAACTTTTCTTAATAAAAGAGTCTAATTTTGCAGAAGATATATTTTGAAACCCATTTATTCCAGTTATTTCTTTGTCTGAAATATAACTTATTACGTTGTGAAAATTATCATTTTTTATTTTATTAAGTATTTTTTCAATCCTTTCAGATTTACCAATAAACACAATATTCTTAAAAAATTTGGGTGAAAATATTAACCAAGTATATAAAAACCTCCATAGTATTATTGGTACAGATATTAATAAAAAGAAATAAACTATCTGTAACCTGTTTGTAGGTAACTCTGGAGAAATGAATGGTGTAAAAATATAAAAAATTGTAGTTGAGAAAGCTGTTAAAACAACACTTCTAACAATTAAATATCTATTATTTGAAACATTTAAATTGTATAATTGAAAAACTTCTCCGAAGATTAAATAATAAAAAATAAGTAAAAATATCCATGTAAAAATAGGCTCCTTGGAAAAATTTAAATAACTAAAATTTAAAAATAATGTGGCAAGAAATAAACAAACTGTAACTAGTAATATATCTACTACTCTTAAAAGAAACTTTCTTTCAGACAAATTATAGTATGAAGATTTTTTATCCAATATTAATGTTTTTTTGAGTTGTTTAAATTTATGAAAAAAATAAATTTAATTTTTTGGGAGAAAACAAATTTATAAAAAAGAATGTGATAGTTCATTATTTAAGAAAATTATTACCAAATAATTTTTGTAATTGTTTCTCTAAATTATATTCCTCTCTATGTAGCTCTAACAACCTATTAGTCATACCACTATATTCTTTTTGATTTAATTTTATATACTTTAAAATATTATTTCTTAAACCTTTAAAATCATTAGAATTACAAGTAAAGCCAATTTTTTCTTCTCTAACAATAAGCTCCCCTTCTCCTTCTCCAAAAAATAAAATGGGAACACCTAATTGCATTAATTCAAAAATCTTTGAAGGAACTGCCCCATAGATTCTGTTTTTAAGAGGAACAAAACCAACATCATATTTTCTTATTTCATTTTTAATTTCTTTTGATGTTTTAACACCATGAAAAAAAATATTATTTCCTTTAATATTAGTTAATTCTTTAATTTTTTCTTCTTCTAGACCTGCTCCGTAAATGTGCAACTCTGCATTTAATTCTGTAAAATTAATATCCTCACAAACTTTAAAAATTCCTTGAGCATAACCCAATAAACCAGCATAAATAATTTTTAAATTGCCATTGCTTTTTTCTTTTGGACTATATTCTTTATAATCAGAAACATTTCTGTAAACTAAAGAATCTTTTTGTGTTAATTTACTAATATGGTCAATAATTTCATTTGATTGACCAATAATTTTATTTGCTAATTTATAATTGATTTTTTCTATTTTTTCTAGTAAATTATAAAAAACACCTTTTTTAATAACACCCAATTCTAAAGCAGATAAAGGCCAAATATCAGACACATTTAAAATGTTTCTACAACCTAAAAATTTACTAAATAATAAACCCGAAAGTGCCACAAATAATGGTGGAGATTGTATTATAAATATATCTGGTTTTTTCTTAATAAAGCTAAAAAAAGAAAACCATAAAGACCAAGAAAAAGACAACATACTTAATAATCTAGCTATGACATTTGTAGATTTAGATGGAAAAATCCAAAATCTTTTTACCTCTATATTATTAATATTCTCTTTTACGCTTAATTTATTCTTATAGTTCTTAAAAATTTTTCCTTGAGGATAATTTGGTAAAGGACAAATTACTGTAACATCATTTCCTCTTCGTTGTAAACCTTCAGCCAGATTCTTAATCCTATTTGCTGCGGCTCCCATTTCTGGAGGGTAATAGTTAGAAATTATTACAATTCTTTGCATTACAAGAGGTTAATTGTTTTTTATTAATGAAGTAAACTGCTTTAATTTTCCGCTTTTAGATCTTTCTAGTTCATCTAATTTAAAAAATTCTATTTTTAAATTTGGTTCTAAATAATCTAATAATGCTTTTTCTATCTTTTCTTTTTGAGTTCTTTCTAATTCGCGTATAGAAACATACTCAATTTTAAAAGTATCTAAATGAGTTTGAATTACCTTTATTTCTTTAACCTCGCCAGAATCTTCCATAATAGATTTTGTAATATAGTAAAAGGTTAATCCTGGTGCAATTTTGCCACTTGGCAATTTTACCAAATCTTCACTTCGGCCTTGTAATTTCTCTAGAATAAATTGAGTTTTATTTATTCTTTTAATAGCTCCTTTATCGCCTATTTTATAGCGTATGAAAGGATTTGCTTTATTATATAAAGATGTAATAACAAGGTTACCAATCTTGCCATCTTCAAGTATATTGTTGTTATCATCTAAAACTTCAACAAAAAGAGTTTCTGTATTTAAAATCCAGTTATTATTGGAGTCTTCAAAGGCTATTAAATCTAATTCAGACGCTCCATATTCATTTATAATTGGAACTCCAAATGCTTTTTTTAGTATCTCTTTATCATTTTCAAATAACATTTCTGAAGTAACAACACAAGCTTTTAAAGTGTTACAAATATCTTTTAAAACAATATTTTTAAATATTAAATATTTAGCAAAAACTAATATTACAGTTGTATATCCATTTAAATAAACAAAGTTTTTAGTTTTAAATTTCTCTATCCAATTTTCGAGTGCTTTATCAGATACATCAAAAACATTAAATCTATATCTGTTAGAAAAAACATCTTTTAAAAGTTCTTTGTTTTTTGATAATTTATCTTTTGGAAATCCATAAAAACGTGCCTGCTTTTTACCATACAAATTGTGCCAATTAAATCTATTGGTTATAATAGCCCAAGTGAGCGCATGAGAAAATTTATCTTTAGCAAAAGAAAAAGGATTGCCTGTAGAACCTGATGTTTTATTTTTGAAAACATTTTTTAACGTGTAATCTTTACTTAATCTTTCTTGTAAAGAAACTTGCAATTCTTTTTTTTCAAGAACTGGTAAAGAGTTCCAATTCCAGTCTTTATTGTTAACTAATTCCCTATAAAAAGGAGTATTATCTAAATGATATTTTACAATTTTTTTCTTTTGTTTATCAACATAAGAATCAAAATTATTTTGTTGTAAATTATGAATCTCCTTTAATTTTTTTCTAGCTTCAACTATAGGATAATTATTAAATCTTAAAGAATAATCTATTATGCTCATCCTCTATTTAATTTAAAATATTTAACCATTTATGTTTCACTATTTCCCAATCGAAATTTTCTACTTTTTTTCTTGCATTGTCAGCTAAATTAGAATAATTATCTTCTAAAATAGCCATAATTGCTAATGACATTTGTTTTTCGTTGTTTTTATCAACTAATAAACCATCAACTTTATCATTAATTAAAAAGGGTATTCCTCCCACATTTGTGCTAATAACTGGCAGGCCTAAAGCCATAGCTTCTATTACACTTATTGGAGTATTATCAAAATTTGTAGTATTTATAAAAATGTCGAAATCTTTAGCTTTTTTTAGCCAATCTTCTTTAGGTAAAACACCTGTAAACTCTACAGAATCCTCTAGATTATATTTTTTTACAAGATGTATAGTTTCTGTATAAGAATCATCAGAAAAAGGACCAACCATACATAAAATAGCCTCTGAATAAGCTTCTTTTAACGATCGCAAAGTTTCTATTGCTAAAGTTGGGTTATAAATATTTTTAAAAGCTCTAACCCATAATAATTTTGGTTTGCTGTTTTTTCTTTTTTTATATGGATAATCTTTAATATTTATTGTGTTTGGTATATATTCTACAGAATAACCTTCTTTTTCGAAGGCATTTTTTAGGTAATTAGATGGCGCCACATTTTTGTAAGAATTTTCAAATATTTTTTTTGATAAAAAACTACTTTTTCTTATTCTTTCTGGCAAATTACCTCCATGTAATATTGGTATATACTTGATTTTAAACAACCTAGATAATTGTGATGTAAAAAAAGCATAGTAAAAGTTTGTTGTACTATAGGTATCAATTAAAATATAATCTAAACTATTATTGTTTTTAATTATAGACATACACATATCTAATAATCTAATAACTTTATTGATTTTATTAGATGATATAATAACATTAAAATTCTCTTTTGATAGTTGATTAGAAAGGTTTTCTAATGTTGTTAAATATTTAGTTTTTTTGGCTAAATTATTACCTATATATAGAATATTAAGCTTCTTCATCTTCGGTAATTCTAATCAAACTTAAAGCGTATATAAATCCAGGAAGAGCAATTCTCATGGCAGAATGGTTTATCGTTAAAAACCACATGGTATAAAAGGATATTATAAAAGCCTTTCTATATAAATCTGACCTAAAGAAATTAAACATAGGTACAAAAAGCAATAATAAAAGTAAGAAAAAACCAATATAACCATGTTCTTCTAACAATCTACCAACCTCATTATGCGATGCAGCAGTTACATGTTCAGTTCTTTCTAGTCTTTTATATTTACCATTTCCAACTCCTATTCCTAAAGGATTATCTAAAAAATTACTAAACTGTATTTCTAATAAATCTCCTCTACCAGTAGTAATATCTTTTTGAATACCTCTTGCATTTTTACCTGTATATCTGTTGTTTAACATTCCTCCTGTAATCCCAGATGTATAGACCCAAATAGCAAAAATAAAAAAAAGTGCTACAAGTAAATATTTAAAAAGTGTTTTGAAATTCAGTTTTCTATACAAAAGAAAAAAGAAGGCAAACAATAAAAGTGTAATTGCAGATGTTATAATTCCTCCTCTAGAAAACGTTAGTAAACCTCTAAATGTAAAATAGATAAGAAATATTGAATCTAAAATTAAATACCCTGATAACTTTTCTTTAAGAAGAATAAATACGGTTAGAATAAACATTCCTAAACCTATTGCTGTTGCCACTTGGTTGGGTCCAAATCCACCAGAAGTTGCAAAATTAGCTTCACCACCAAAAACAATTTCTTCTAAATCTGGAGTTCTAAAATAAAGATAACAAATCATAGAAAACAAGGGAAGAAGCATAAAAAATAATGCATCTAATTGTTTTTTCTTACTAATAGGTCTTAAATAAAAGTAAAAAGCAGCAACACCTAAAACTATAGGTCCACTTAAATTAAATAAAATATTCTTCCTTAATGACTCTCCTTCAGGAACTTGGGTGAAAATTATTCCTAGTAAAAGTAAGAGAATATAAAAAACATAATGTACAGAAAAGACCTGTTTAAACCTACCAACAAATATACCTAATAACAGAAATAATATTACACCATACTTACCCGTTTCATAAAACACAAAACCACTAGTCATTCTAATAAAAACCTCTGCACCAACTAAATATGATGCAAAAATAAAAGCTTCTTCATTTTTATTCTTTGAAGAAAATATATAGTAAATAGGTACAACAATACACAATACCCCCATAATTTTTGGAAAGAAGGGTAATGTTCCTAAAAAACCAAATATTATGTGAACAACTATAAATAGTAGCTTATTATTTAATACTTTTTCTATCAAATTATGCGGTATAAATTTTTACAAGTTGTCTTATAAACTTTTCTTTTGAATATGTTTCTACAACATTGTTATTATGCTGATTCTTAAAATAATCTCTTTTTTCTTTTGAATTTGCCAACAAATTAAAAGCTTCGGATAATTGTGTTATATTTTCAGATTCTACTACAATACCAGATTCATTATCTTTTACTACAATTGAACACTCTCCAACATTGGTTACCACAACTGGCAATTTTGCCAATCCATATTCTAATAAAGCTATTGGTAAACCCTCGAATTTAGAAGATAAAACACCAATAGTACTTTGATTTAAAATATTAGCAACATCTAAACAACTATCATACACAAAAATATGCTTTTCTAAACCTTTATTTTTTATTAATCGGATAATATTTTCTGAATAAACATCTTTATTAATTTTACCTACTAGGTGCAAAGACCAATCTTTATTTAATTTAATAAATTGTTGAAAAGCTTCTATTAAAAACGGATGATTTTTCTCTTGTCTAAAAGCTGCCAAATGGACTATTCTTTTATCTTTTACACCTTTTAATTTGGTTATTGTTTCTTTATTTACAAAAACAGGAAAATTCTTTAAGTAATAAACGTTTTTAGTAAATAAACTTTTAATTGACCATTTTTTTAAATCTTCATTAACAACTATAATAGATCTAAAAAATAAAGATGCTATTTTTAGAACTTGAAGCTTTTTCCCTTTTAAATTTATGTTATTTCCAAAATGGTTGTGCCAAATTACTTGAATATTTGGTGCAATTACTTTTACACAAAATGCTAAAAAAAATGAAGTTGCGTGCGCGTGAAGAACACTAATTTTATTAGCCTTTATATATTTTTTTAAGGCAAATAATGCCTTTAAATCTATTACTTTTTTTCTATTTAAAAAAAGATAACCAACTTCTTTATTAATATTATTTAATAATTCACCTTCTTTTCTTGAGACACAAATATGAGAATTTACTCCTTTTTCATTAGACAAAGAATTTGCAATATTAATCGCTAGAACTTCTGCACCACCAGTATTTAACGAATCTATAATTTGTATAACTCCGAGTTTATTCACCTAATAAAATTTTCTTAATTTCTTTTTCAAAATTATCTAAAGTATAGTTTTGAGACCATTTTTTTGCTTGTAAACTTTGTTCTAAATAAATCTCATTATTATTAATATAAGCTATAACAATCTTCAATAATTCTTCGACCTTAATTGTTGGAGATACAATAGTACCTCTTTTACCATAATCTAACATATAATCTACACAAGAAACTTTTGTGGAAATTGGTAAACAACTCCAAAACATAGCTTCTGCTACCACTTTTGGCCATCCTTCTGACTTTGATATAAAAATTAAAAAATGAGAATCTTTATAAGCTTCTTTTATAACTTCTTTCGGTTTATTACCATGTAAAATGATTTTATCTGAAAGATTATTTTTTAAAACATAATTAGAAACCTTTTCAAACTCTGAACCTTCACCATACATATTTAACCTAACATCTATGTTTTTCGCAATTAATGCCTCAATCAATTTTACACTTACTAATGGTTGTTTTCCTTCAGAAAAAGCACCAACAAATATAAATTTTATTAAAGATGATAAATCTTTCTTTTCTAGTTCCTCAATTTCATTATTATTATAAGAAGCAGTAAAAAATGGAATAATATTTTTTGATTGATTTTCCCATTTTCCATAAACTAAAACTTTACAGTTTCTGGTTAGAAAAGTATTTGACACAAGCCATTTTTGAATTCTATAACTTATAGGTTGTTTACTTTTAGGGTCCCAATTACCAGCATATTTAACTGTTTTCGGTTTAAAAGGAAAAAGAATTTGAACAAAACAGCCTAATAATGCAATATTTCCTGGGCATCTTAAATGAATATGATCTGCCCATAACATTGCTCTAAAAATTTTAAATAGAATTACCGGAATTAAGAAAACAGATTTTAACTTATTACTAAAATTAAGTGTATTAAAACTTGGTATTTTAGTAATAGAAATATTTTTTTGAAGGTATTTTTCTTCAATTGTAGAAATTTCACCAACTGAGATAGGCGCAACAATTTTTACTTCAGAAACATATTTACACCATAAATTCATTTCTCTAACATAAGGTTCATAGGCATAAATGTTATTTGAATCCTTTTTATGAAAAGCATGTGTTATGATTGCAAATTTCAAAATTTATTTAATTAGAGATTTGTAAAAATTATTGTTTTTTAAATAGATGTTTTCTGGAGAAAATTTACCAATTACTTTTTTTCTTGCATTTACTCCAATTTCATTATGTTCTTCCCTTTTATTAAAAACTTTAATAATTGTATTAGAAATACTTTCTATTTCTAAAGGTTTACATAAAAACCCATTAACCTCATCATCTATTGTTTCTGGTCCTGGTCCATATTCTGTAAAAACAACTACTTTTTCCATACACATAGCTTCTGGAGCAACTAAACCTTGAACTTCCATGTGTGAGGGAAACACACAAATTTCTGCAAATTCATATACTTTTGGTAATTCTGCATAGGTAACCGTATTTCTAAAAGTAATTTTATTTATTATTTCATCAGAAAATTGAGCTAACATCCAATCTTTGTATAATGTTCCGTCTGGAAAAAACCAATCTCTACCATAAATATACAAGTGAAATTCAGGAAATTTTTCAATTATTTTAGGAATAGCTAAACAAAGCTGTCTAATTCCTTTTTTTTCACAAATTGAACCAGCAAAAACGGCTGCTCCTTTTATAACCTTATTTTTATCTGCTGGATAAAATTGAGAAACAGGAATTGGGTTATTTATAGTGATGTTATTTTTATTAGAAAAATCTATAAATTTTGAAGTTTGTTTTTTTACAAATTCTGATGTTGCAATTACAGCATCTGTTTTTCTAAAAGTTATTTTTTCTAGAAAAGCTTTTTTAAAATTTAGTTTTTTGTTTTCGAAAGCATGAAAAAAGTGATGTCCTCCATGCAAGCGTACTATTTTTTTTACACCTGTGGGGATTTTTACAAACGCAAAACCACCTTCTTGTGCTTCTAAAATATCTATTTTATTTTCTTGATGAATTTTATGAATTAATTTAGAAACAGATTTAGAGTTAAAATACCAAGAGAATCCTTTAATAGTAGATTTTTTTGCATAATAAATTGATACATCATTTATTTTTGTGTCAACTTCATTAGAATTAACACCAACAATAGAAACTTTATGTCCGTTTTTAATGAGTAATTCTGTGTAAGTCAACAAAAAGGTACCTATACCTCCAAAAGATATATTTGGTAGCGGAAACTCACTAGAAATAAAACAAATATGCATAAATTTTAAACGTTCTTTATATTATTTTATACAATCTAAAATTGTATTTTTTAATTTTTCTGAATTTTTATCAAGAGGATGTAATACAATTTTTTCTAACCATTTTTTTCTGTCTTCTCCAATTTTATTTGGTTGTTCAATAGCTAATAGCGTTTTTTCTTTTATTTCATTTTTACTATTAAGCCAACCAACTGCTTCTAAATCATTCATACTTCTAAAATGCTCAAAACCATAAATATCTTCTACCTTAAATACTGAGTTCTCAACAGGATTATAGTTCAAATATAAACAAGGTATATCTAAAACAGCAAAATCATGTGCCATTGTACTACCTAAATTAATAACAACATCTGAATGTTTTACAGTATTTGCTAATAAGTAATTATCATATGAAGTTGGGTAAATTGAAGTAAAAGAATCTTCTTGATCTTTTTCTGTTTTCCAATCTGGTTCTATAGAAAAAACCAATTCTTTATAATCTTCTAATATTTTATTAAACCTAGTAGATTTATCTACAGGACATTTTCTAAAAATAATTTGCGGTCTACTTGCTTTGTCTATTTTACTAATTTCTTCGCAAACATCTTTTAAATAGTTTGCTTCGTAAGGAGATGATGTATCATTCCCAGAAAAACAAATTGTTTTTTTACCAGAATCTAAACCGTATTTATTAAAAAAAACATTCTTCTCTTCGAAGTTATTTTTATCGAAATAGAATTCGAATTGTGGTGTACCAGTAACTATAACATTAGAAAGATTTATTTCTTTATGTAATAATTCTACTTGATTTTTCATTAATTGAGACCAAACATAATAATAATCATATCTGGCAACTAATCTAGCCTTTGGCATATTGTCCCAAGAAAAAATTACAGTTGCAGTTTTAATACGCAACTTTTTTGCAGCAGCTATTATTGGTGAAGCTATTGGTGATCTTTGATGTAGATTTAAAACAAAATCTGGGTTTACTTCTAAAAGTTTTTTCTTGTGTATTGCTGTGTTCTTATTTTTTAAAATTTCTGCTTCGTAAATCTTATCATAAGTTCTAATAAGCCTTTGAGATTTAGAAAGAATAATTCCTAATTTTTCTGCTAAAAAATATAAACTTTTCTTTTTTATCCCTTTTTTACTAGGTATCCAAAACCTTAATATTGTATTATTTTTTAGTAATTTTTTTCCTCTTAATAGTCTAGCATATGCTAAAGATTCTCTTAAAATTCTTAATTTAGGAGTTTCAACAAAATGAGGTATTTCAGAAAAATTAACTATTTCTGGTTTGCTTTTTTTTATTTCTTTAACAGCAGATTTAGATAACTTATGATAAATAAAAACTTCATTGTTTTCTTGTATTAAATTACTAACAAAATTAGAAAACAAATAATTTCTTACACCAACTCCATCTGGAACTATAATTAAAATTCTCATAATATAAATTATATACTACCTACTCTACCATGATCTGAATAAGACCTATGAACAATAAACTTATTATCTAATGGTTTTTCTGATAGGAATGTAATATCACAAAAGTAATTTTCAACTATAGGATCTAATCTCCAAGGAACCACATTTTTATAATCTAATGTCCAATTATTTTTCTCTAGTTCTTTCACTTTTAAATCATTCCAAGAGGTAATATAATCAACCCAAAGAAAACCTAACTCCCAAGCTTTTTCTTCTGTAAGTTTAACATTTTCTAAATCTACAAATCTTAAACCTCCTACTTTTGGTTGAGAAATCCCTGTAGAGTTTTCTATTTTTATACCTTGTAAAGTTGGTTGATTAAAATAATGTCCTTGATTATACACTATTGAATTAATATCTACTTCTATTGGTTTACAAACGTTTTCGGTAGTAATATTTTTAATATTAGGGTTTACCTTTACATATCTTACAAGATCGTAATATCTAATCCACCCCATATTTCTGTACAAACCAAGTCCTGCTTCATTAGCAGCTGTTGCTGCTAAAGGGTAATATGCTCTAGCTAAATCGTATAATTGTCTTAAAACACCTTTACCTCTGCATTCTACATCTAAAAACACGTTAATAATCCAAGCAATATTATTTCCGAAATTTGCACCAACATGACCAACAACTTCATCTTTATCATTTAAACAAATAAAAGCTCTACCATGTTTTTTTTCTCCATATTGCCAAAGCCAAAACTCTCTTTGGTGTAATGGATGATTTTCCCTATAAATTCTTTTGTAGAAAGTATATAATTTATTCCAATCTTCTATGTTTGCTTCTCTAACCTTCATAACTTTTGCCTCCTATTAAGTCGTTACAATCGAATCTTTTTAATAATAATAAATTTTGATTTGAATCATTTATTCCTTTTTCTGTAGTAAAACCGAATTTGTGATATGATTCTGTTGCAGTTTCTAAAACATTTTCATTAATTACTTCTTCTGTTCCATAAGGATAAGAAATTGTATTAATAACAGATTTAGTTACCTTCTCTAAATATTTTTTTGATTCAACAATTTCTTTATTTAATTCATCTTTATTTAAAACACCTAAATGTTTGTGACTGTAAGTATGATTACCAATCATATTCTTTTCTGATAATTCTAAAACTTCAGATTCTGCCATATATAAGCTACTATTCACTTCTTTTTCATCAAAATAATTATCGAATAGTTTATTAATTATAGTAGCCTTACTGTCATTAGGAAATAAAAAATTTAATAAATATTTAAGTTCTGCATTTACAATAGTATCAAACCTATAAATTTTACAGCTTCTTTCTGTATCTGATTTAGAAAAGGTGTACTTCAACTCTTTTTTTAGTTTTTCTAAAAAAAGTTTGGGCTCTAAAATTGATTTTAAAAGATGTATTTTATGAACTAAACTTACTTTTTTTTCTTTAAAATTTAATGCATTTAAAAAAAAGTAGGCTTCTAAATCCAATTCTTTTAAAATACTATATGCATTAATATATTGTTCTTTTAAGCCATCATCAAAAGTAATTAAATTAAAATTATCTTTAGATGCAATAATATCTTGGTAGTTGTTATTAAACTCATTGATAGAAAGAAAATCTCCTTGATTTTTCAACAATAACAATTGTTTTTTAAACTGAACATTTGTCATCCCAAAAATACTTGGATATTTGGTATTAAAAGATTCTCTTATGTAATGGTAATTAACTATTGTAAGCATTTATTTTTTTAGTTTATGCTTTACCAAGCTGTCCAACCACCATCTATAACTAAATTATGGCCTATCATATGAGAACTTGCATCTGAAGCTAAATAAACAATTCCTCCTCTTAATTCACTTTTATCGCTCATTCTACCAATTGGATTTAGATTCTTAAAACGCTCTAAAAACAATCCATCATGACCATCAAAAATTCCACCAGGAGTTAAAGAATTAACACGAACTCCTTTTTCTGCTAACCAAGTTGCTACATATTTTGTTAAAGCTACAACACCATGTTTACTAACTGTGTATGCTACTGGTTGTACAATACCAGTTCCTGGATACATTTTATGATTAGGGCTAACAACTCCATATAAAGATGCAATGTTAATTATTGACCCTTTTTTTTGTTTTATCATTTGATTACCAACAGTTTGACAACCTAAAAACGTACCAGTTAAGTTTACATTCATAATTGAATTCCAATCGTCTAAAGAGAAGTTTTCGAAAGTTTTATCGAAAGCAGAAGTTTTAGTGCTGTTTGTATAACCTGCATTATTTACTAAAATGTCTAAACTACCTTCTTTTTCTACAATTTTAGAAACAACTTCTTGCCAATTTTCTTTACTAGTTACATCTAACTTTATTGGATAAATTTCATCAAAATCAATTTTAGCAGCTTTATCTTGGCATTTTTCTTCATTTATATCTGCTAGATATACTTTTGCTCCGTGTGAAGCTAATGCAATTGCATGTTCTGAACCTAATAATCCTGCGCCACCAGTTACTAAAGCTATCTTTCCTGATAAATCGAATAAATTATTTTCCATCTTCATTCATTAAAAATTCTACTAATTTAAAATCTAATTCTGTATCTATATCTATTGCCAAATCTCTTGGAATTGGATGAATTCTACAAGTTGCATCTGACCAATGGTCGTAATTAAACAAAGCTTCTCTTTTTATGACGTAAACAGCTGGTGTTAAGCTATAAACATTGGGTGCTTCTTGTCTGTTTTTTATAGGTGTTTCAGATTTTTTTACAATAACAGCTGTTCCGTCTTTTTGCTCTTCCATCATATTAAAATACGGATTCCTTTCCGGTTCATAACCCGTTATAATAACATCTGCATTTGTTTCTTTTGATAATTTTATACAACTATCTATATGTTCTGGCAATCTTCTTGGTACAGTAACATCTAAATCTACCAAATGTGTAATTTTTACTTTATTTTTTGCTTCATATTCTAAAACAAGATTTTTAAAAACTTCCCATTTTGATGCATTATCTGTTGCTAACTCTGGTTTTCTTTTGAATAATTTTTCTTTTTCTAAATAGTTGCTAGATAAATCTAAAATTAAGTCGCTATCTGAAGAAATAATAACATCTTCTAAAAGTTTAGAAGATTTTGCACAATTAATTGTATAACTTAATAAAGGTTTCCCTAACAAATTACGATAGTTTTTCCCTTTAACACCTTTAGAGCCTCCTCTCATACAAATACTACCAACTATCATAATTCAATAAATTTATTTTCTATGTTAGACTTTTTTACATTTATAACCATATTTAAAGACTTTATTGCACTATTTACAGTAGACAACCTTACATCTAAATCTTTAAAATCAGCATTCATAAAAGTTTTTATAATATTGATGAATCTATCGTTTCTTTCGATGTGAGAGTATTCGAATTCTTGCCAAGTTAAATTACCATGAGTCATCCAAAGAACTTTACACTCTTTATAGTTCCATATGATTGTTCCCTTATCACCCACAATTTTACAAGTTCTAGAAAGTTCTTTTTGTAAGTAATCTAAAGAGATTGTTCCTAATACTCCTTGTTTGGTTTCAACAATGTTCATAGAAACATCTTCGGTTTCTATTTCTAAATTGCTAATCTGCTTATTCTTACCAAAAATATATTTTATGGGGCCAAAAAGCCAATTTACATAGTCGAATTCGTGAATTAAATCTAACATAACTCCACCACCAAGTGCAACTTTTGCACTCATTCCATTTCTATAATCTTCATGTGGTCGCCAATCTGGTAAGTACTGCCCAACCTCAACTTGAAATGAGCAAAGTTTCCCAACCTTATTTTCTTCTAGTAATTCTTTTATTTTTAATAAACCTAAATCGAAATGTAAATCATAGCCAACAACAACGTTTAAGTTAAGTTTATTAGAAATCTCATTAATTTTTAATGCTTCTTCTACGGAATGTGTTATTGGTTTTTCAATATAAATATTTTGAATTTTAAAACTCGATATTTCTAAAAAATCTTTATAATGATTTGCTGTTGGAGTTGCAATAATTACAGTATTAAAAGACATATTTTCACAAGCCTCTCTAATTGATTTATAAACTTTTAAATCTGGAAACTCTTTTAAAACAGCAGCATTTCTTCTTACCAAACAAATATCTTTATAGCCTAAAGACAATAGGTTTCTTAAGTGTCTTTGCCCAATTGAGCCTAAACCAACAATTAGTATTTTTTTTGACAAATTTCTAAATCTTAAAATTACTTTTTACAAATCTTGAAATTGCTTTTGGCAATTTACATTCCAAATTTCTTCAGAATTTAACAAATGTAAGAAAACAGTATTGCTATTACCTTCTCCAAATTCAGAAATATCAATTTTTTCAGATTTTAATGCTACACTATTTTCTATTGCAGTTAAAATTTCTGATGATTTGTGTGCAACATTTAAGATTGAACTTCCTTTAGATCTATTATTTTGTCTAGAACCAATATCTATAGTTGGAACTTTATAAAATGGTGCTTCTCTAATACCCGCACTAGAGTTGCCTATTATAAAATTTGCATTTTGAAGTAATCTTAAAAAATTTTCAAAACGCAATGATGGAAATATTATGAATTTTGAATTATTTTCTAATCTCTTATATTCCTCTAAAATTTCCTCTGTACCTAAATCGTTATTAGGGAAAATAACAACATAGTTTTTATTTGACGCTAATAAACTATCTACAAAAATTGCAACTTGATCTTTAATGTTTTCATATTCTGTAGTTACAGGATGATACATTGCAATTGCATATTCATTAAAATAAATACTATAATATTCTTTTACCTTATCTATATCTGGTAAGTTGTTAGGATTCATTAAGTCTAAATCTGGCGAACCAATAACATAAACGGAGCTTTCTAATTCTCCCATTTGAATAATCCTTTTTTTAGCTTCATCATTTGATACTAAATGAAGATGTGCTAATTTACTTACAGAATGTCTGATTAACTCATCTATAGTTCCGGAAATTTCTCCTCCTTCTATATGTGCAACCAAAATATTATTTAAACTACCAACTATGGCCCCTGCTAGAGCTTCTACTCTATCTCCATGAACAACTATTAAATCTGGTTTTTGTTTTGATATATATTCAGAAAAACCTAATATGGTTTTAGCCAAAGTTCTATCCATAAATTCTGCTCCTGCATGATTTTTGTATGTTGCAACATTATTGAATCCGCTTTTATAAATTTCATTAACAGTTAAACCATATTTTTCATCTAAATGCATTCCTGTTGCAAAAATTTGCACATCGAAATTTGAAGATTCTTGGGTGATTTTAATAAGTGATTTTAGTTTCCCAAAATCTGCACGAGTTCCTGTTAAAAATACCAGTTTTTTCATAAGTTACTTTACAATGTATGATATTGCGTGCGAAAAAGGAAGTTTTTTAATTTCTACAGTATCATCTAAAAAATCATCTACAGCTTTATTTGTTCCCGAAAAAGTACCATAATCATCTAAAATAATTATTCCGCCTTTGGTAACTCTATGATATAGTTTTTCTAAAATATGTTTTACCGGTTCATAAATATCTACATCTATATGCAAAAGTGAAATTTTTAAATGTGGGTTTTCATCCAAGTATTTATCTAATGTAATTAAGATGTTTCCTTTTATTATATCTACATTCTTTTTTAAATTTTGTTTTTCTAACAGTTCATTTATTTCTTCAAAAGAAATACCAACACCACCATTTGTTTCATCTATAAAAGCTTCTCTTCTACCTTTATCGTTTTCGAAATCTGTTTCTGGAAATTCACCAAAAACATCAAAACCTATAATTTTTCTACTTTTAGTTTGCTCTAAAACTTCTCTTAATTTTATCCATCTAAAAAAAGAATTTCCTTTAAAAACACCTAACTCAACAATTTCGCCAGGTATAGATGAAGATAATTTAAAAAGTTCTAAATGTGTCATAAATTTCCCAAAACGAGAAGGATCTGCAGTGGCGTAAAAACCATTTTCATAATCGAATTGATTCTCTAGATTGTATAACTTCTTCATTTTTAAAAATCTTTATAGGTTAAATGATGATCGTTTTCAATATTGTTTGTGGCAATTTTACCTAAAATAGAATTAAATTCTTCTGCTAAAACCTCTCCAGTTCCTGGTCTTTTAACCCAAATATTTTCTTTAGTAAAAATGTCTCCTTTTTTAATTGGTTTTATAGTAACTACTGTTGCAAAAGCAAAGTCTATAGTTACTTGTTCTTCTTTGGCTGGTTCTTTTGTACCTCCTCGCATTTGCCAAATTAAATTGCTTCCTTCTATTAATTCTTTACAATCATTTTCGTCCATTGAACAAACGATGTCTGGCCCTGTTCTTTGTTTGTGATCTGTAAAATGACGTTCTAAAATTGAAGCTCCTAAAGCTACAGCACCTAAACAAGCATGATTTGTAAGTGTATGGTCTGATAAGCCAAAAACATTTTTTGGAAATGCTTCTGACAGTTCTTGCATGGCTCCAAAACGAACTAAATGCACTGGTGTTGGATATAAGTTTGTAGTATGTAATAAAGCTAAAGGCACATTAGCTTTATCGAAAATTGCTACAGCTTTGGCTACACTTTTAATTGTATTCATACCAGTACTTAAAATTACTGGTTTGCCAAAAGATGCAATGTGCTCTAATAATGGATAGTTATTACATTCTCCAGAACCAATTTTATAGGCAGAAACGTTCATTCTTTCTAATCTCTCTGACGCGGCTCTTGAAAAAGGTGTAGAAATAAAAATCATACCTTTACTTTCTACATATTCCTTTAATGCAATTTCATCTTCTTCATCTAATGCACAACGTTTCATAATTTCATAAATTGAAACATCTGCATTACCTGGAATAACTTTTTTAGCTTCACCACTCATTTCATCTTCTACAATGTGAGTTTGGTGTTTTACACATTCTGCCCCTGCTCTATGAGCTGCATCTACCATTTCTTTGGCAACTTTTAATGAGCCTTCATGATTAATACCTATTTCTGCTATTACAAAAGGAGTGTAATCTTTTCCTATTTTTCTGCCTTGTATTTCTATATAATTGTTCAAAATATCTCTAAATGGTTGTTAATTTTCTATATATTTTTGCAGTAATCTCTTTTATTTTATAAGGTATAAAAGAATTACTGAACTTAATTTTATTACTGTTTTCTGTAAGATTTAACTCACTAAATTTATATTCTTTTACCCAATTTGGTATGTTATTACCTAAATGATAAGCAAACGTTTTTATAGTTGAAAGTCTATAATAACCTAATTTGTCTATGGGATTATCTAAATGAAATGTTTCAGCTCCGTTTTCAAAGATATATTTTGGTTTTTCTACGTTAATTTTATCTAAAACTTCTTTTCTATAAGTTGCAATAAAATGACCTGCTCCTACACACGTTTTACTCCTATTTTTTTCTAAATATAGTTGATTTTTAAACCAATTATTTTTTTCAATTGAAATTTTACTGTTAACACTTTTCTCAAACAATAAAATGTCTTCATCTAATACAACTTTACCTTTTTTTACTTTTAGTAATTTATCAAAAAATAATGAATGATTGCAATAATAAGCAGATTGTGGCATTGGTAATGGGGCTACAACACCTGCTTTCTTATAATTATTAAAAACTTGAATTGTATTACTTAACCAATTAGAAAAGTAAAAAACATCTGCATCTGCTATTGTTATTAATTGCTCGTAACTTGCTTTTGCTTCTGATAGAATTGTGTAAACCTTACCATAATTAGTAGATAGTTTAACGTGTTTATCGATTATTTTATCTTGTAATAAACTGTCTAAATAATTAGTGACTTCTTTTTTACAATTATTATTAATTATGGTAATATTTGTTTGAGTTTTATTGGTTGTTTTAAGTAAAGAATCTATAGAGATTTTTAATACTGAAAATAAATTATTAAAATATTGGTCATGAGAATCTGGAATATAAACAGGAATTATTACTCTATGCTGTTTATACTCTATCTTATTAAATTTCTTTTTTTCAGGATTCTGCCCTATTCTCATTATACTTTAAGTTATTTTTATGTAAACTTAATATTTACCTTCTTTATTAATGTTAAAAATAAGTCTGATATTACTTTAAAATTTAAAGTCATTAAAACTCCTTTAACAATGTAAAAAAAGTTTGTGTAACTTTTACTCAACTTTACTAATTTTATATTGTAAGCATATTTATACAAAAAATGTTTTCTTAAGAAATAGTTTTTTTTAAGTATTTTTTTTTCATTTTTTAACATTTTAAACACTAAATTATTTGCAATAATTCTAGATTTTACGGTCTTATAAGAGTCTTTACCATTAATACTGCATGGATGAATTCTAAAATAATATAATGTTTTATGCAATGGATAATAATTAGCAGAATTAAATAAAAGTCTTGTATAAAATTCCCATTCTTGTTTTCTCTGTAAATCTTCGTTAAACAACTTTTTATTTTCTAAAAAGGTTCTTCTAAAAAGTGGCCCATTTGTATGAAAATTTACTTTGCCTGTTATATGATCTAGAATAGGGTTTACAGAAGATATTGTATCCCATTTATTAAAAGTATTAGAAATAGTTTCATTAAACTCTATTCCTTCACAAACAACATAATCTTTGGTTTTAAACTCTTCCAAAATTTTAACCTTTTCTTCAATTTTATGAGGGCTCATGATATCATCACTGTCAAACCACTGAATAAAGTCTCCTTTTGAAATTTCAAAACCTAAATTTCTACATGCATTTGCTCCCTTTTTTCGATTTTTGGGTCTGGTAACTACCTTAAACCTACTATCATTAAGACTCCATTTTTCTATAAGCTCTACTGTATTATCTGTAGAACCATCATCAACTAAAATACATTCCCAATTTTTATAGGTTTGTTCTTTTACAGATGTTAAAGTTTCTAGAATCAATAGAGCTCTATTATGTGTAGGAATTAAAATTGATACAAGAGGTTTACTCATATTATTGGTTTCTAATTTAATGATGAAACAGCGTCTAAATATTTTTTACTAATTATTTCAATTGAATATTCTGAAACATATCTTTCTCTATTGAATTTAGATATTTCTGCTACTTCATCTTTACTAAACATTTTAATTTCTTTTATTTTTTCTGACAATAACTTTACTGTGTTATCATGCCAAAAAGCATATTTGCCAGTAAGTCTTTCTGTCATTGCTCCTGTTTTAGATGAAATTAATATTTTCCCTGCAGCCATTGCTTCTATTGCTGTTAAAGGTCCTGCTTCTAATTGGTAATAAGAAACTATAAAACATTGACAATTTTTATAAATTTCTTGTAACTCATTATTCTGTATAAAGCCAGTAAAAATGACTCTCTTATCTTTTGTTTTTGCTTTTAAATCTTCTAAATCTGGACCATTACCAACAACATATAATTTATCATTTATATCCTCACTTTTACAAAAAGAATTAATTACAACATCTATATTTTTGTTTTTTTCAATTCTAGAAACTGTCATAAAGTTATTTACTTTTGAGTTTAAAGCAGGAACTTTTAAAAAGTTTTCTTCGTTAAATGCACATTGATCTATAATATTATATCTATAATTTCTATTTAGTTTTTGGGCATTTCTTAATGAATGATGTATAAAAACATCAACATATTTTAAATAACTAAAATCTATATTTTCTGTAATATTACCAGTAGTTCTAAAAACTATTGATTTCTTATTTATTTTTGCAATTAAAATAATATCCTTAATATAATTTGATGATAATTGTGCCGAAATAAAAACTATATCCGTTTTTAAAATCTCTTTATTTAATATTTTAATTTTTCTTTTTTGAACGTTTAAAATTTTTTTAATTAATGGTGCACTTAAACTAGAAGCATCGTAAGAAATACTTTTTTTGAAATGTGAAATTAATTTAATAAAAACTCTTACAAACAAACTACTGTCAAAAATTTTATATTTTAAGCTTGTTACAGAGAAACCTTTGAATGCTTTAACTTGTGAATTGTGCGTATAATTACCCGTTGAAAGAACCTTAACATTGTATTTAGATGATAAAACCGAAGCAATAAAACCCACCTCTAACTCTCTACCTCCTACATCCCCAATAGGGCTTAAAATTAATACTCTAGGCTTCAACATTTATACTTTTAATTATTTGAATAGCTTTTTTTTAAGTCTTCTTATTAAACTTTTAAAAGTTTTACTTTCTAAAGTTTTATATTTCGCACTTAATTTTATCATGTTTTTATAATCTTCATAAAAAACACCGAAGTAATTTTTTAAAATTATATTATTTTCTTCTACTACTTTTTTTTGATATTCAGAACTATTACTAATTCCATTTAAATCTACTATTGATAGTTTTTGATTGATGTGAGTAAAAACAACTTTATTGCTCAAAAAACACTTAATATAAAAAGCTTTATCTGAAACTATTTTAAAACCTTCATCATAATATCCATAAATATCAAAAAGCTCTTTTTTAATTAGAGAACTTTGATGCGGTAAAGATGATTTAAAAAAATGTAAAGGAGTTAAATTGTCTGGGTACTTTTTCTCACCTTCTAAAAATTTATAATCTCCATAAACTATATCTCCTAAAAAAAGAGGGCTCTCTATAAAATCTTTTAATGCACTAACTCCATTTAAAACATCTCCGCTATTTAAAAACAACAAATATTCTCCTTTAGCGGCTCTTATTCCTTTATTCATTGCATTGTAAATTCCAGCATCTTTTTCACTCACTAGGTGAGAGAAAGAATCTTTCTTTTCTTGTAGGTATTTATAACTTTCATCTGTAGAACCTCCATCAATTACAACGTACTCAAAATTAGAATAGGTTTGCTTTATAACAGATTCTACAGTCTTTTTTAGACCAGAAAAATCGTTATAATTTATAGTAATTATGGATAAAAGTTGTTGCATTTTTATTTAACAATAATTAATAATTTAAAGTTTCATCTATAAAATATCCATTTGCAATTAAGTAACCAACTAATTTATAGTTATTTTCTTTTAAATAGCTAAAAATTTCACTTTCACTTAAATTTTTGAAATCGAAATTATCTAACATCTCAACAACAATTAATTTAGGCCTGTACTTTTTTAAATTTATTGACTGTAAAACTTTAAAATCATGTCCTTCTACATCTATACACAGTAGGTCTATTTTTGACACCTTATGTTCTTCTATTATTTCATTTAATGTTAAAGTGTCTATAGTTCTAGAATCTGAAATTAAATTTGCATGATTTTTTATTTCATCGTAAAAATCTTTATTTATAGTATTTACACCATCTTCTGAAAACTCATACACTTTAACAGACTCATTTTTATCTGCTATTGCTGTATTAATTTGTATGTCACCTTTTCTTTCTAGCTTATGCAAAGAAATTAATTCTTTATTAAGATCTATAGTTATACCGCTCCAACCTTTACGATACAATAAAAAAGTATTAGAATATTGAATGGGATGATTACAACCAACATCAATGTAAAATCCTTTATTTAGTTTTAAGTATTTTTCTAATAAATGGCATATAGCAATATCTTCACCTAATTGAGAATAGGTTTCTCTGTATTTAATTTTAATAATTTTTTTAAAAAAATTATACACTTTAAATTTAAGTGCCGTTTTTACGGAAGATCTTTTAGAAGTAAATAACATATTTTATTTTACAATATTCATATTACCAGTAACACCCATTTTCAATTTTTTTGAAATTTTTAGGAATTTCTTCCTCTAATGGTCTCACCCAATTTTCATTTATTATGTGCGATAAATCATATTCTGTTTCCCATCTTTTACCAAGAATACCAAACAACATTTGCGTAGATCCCCCAATATGAACCGCTTTCTTACCAATTTCTTTAATATAGCTTGCTAATGGTAAACCATAGGCTCCACAACCTAAAATAGCAATATCAAAATCTATTTTCTCGATATCTTTTTTCATGAAACTCAATGCTTCAAACCAATCTTTAAATGGTAAATTTTTATGGTTATCAATAATAGAAACAACTGGTTTATAGGTTATTAAATTAAACTCTGGAAGTACTTCTTTATTCTTAAATAACTTTTCTCTCTTTTTATATTGAGACTCAATACTTTTAGTAAAAGGATGAATAACTAAAACCTTTTTTCCTTTTAAAATTCTACTCCATGGTATTTTATGGTTGTAGGGATTTAAATCCTCCAAACCAACTTTTCGAGTGTTTTTTAATTCTAAATTAAACTTATTTTCCACTTCTAACCAAGAACCTAAAATATCTATATTTTTAATTTTTGCAATAATTAATTCAGAAAATTTATTTAAATTTTTTTTACTTGCTGGAAAAAAACCTGCGTTATTCTGAATTTCTTGCTTAATTTTTAAAGTATAGTCTAAAGTATCTATATCTCCAATAATAAATTTTTTATATCTTAATAATAAAGGTTCATTTTTAACTTTATATTGATATACACAGGTGAACTCTGTATTACCAAACCTAGAAATCATACAAGGTTTATCTAGTTTTAATACATTATAGATTAAATCTGAAGATGCTTGACCATTAAATTCTGGTTTTTCAGTATTAAAAAAACCTCTGTATTTTTTTCCAAAAATATTTATGTAAATTTTCCTAAAAACCTTAAGTATAAACTCAATCATTTTTTAATAATTCTTTATATATTTTTGAATAACCTTTGTATTGATTATAAAAACTAAAATGCTCTTCAGCATATTTTCTAATTTGTAAAGAATTAAAACTTTCTTTAGCTTTATAAAATGCTATTATTTTTTCTGATAAAGAAACACCTGTTAATTCTTTAGAAATAAAACCAGTTTTATTAGGTAAAACATGTTCTTTAATACCACCAATATTATAACTTATTATTGGTAAACCAACTGCAAAAGATTCTAAAATTACGTTTGGCAAATTATCTTCTCTGCTTGGTAATACAAAAACGTCTGCTAAATTATAAATCTCTACTATTTTGTTTTCATCATAAATCTTACCTAAAGAAATAACTTTTACTTTTCCATAATTGTTGGGCTTATCTATACCAATTGTTAAGATAGTAAATTGTATTTCATTTAGATAACTTAAAGAATCTAAAAGTAAATCGAAACCTTTTCTATAATTACTAACATCTTCTGCTACAAACAAAATAACAAATTCATTTTTTTTAATTGAATAGTTGCTTCTTAATTCTACTTTGTTTTTAATGGCAAAAGTGTCTAAATCGATAGAGTTTACAATATTCTTCTTAATAAATCTAGTAAAAAAACCACCAGCAATAGCTTCTTCTAATAACCATTTAGATGGAGAAATAATTGCTCCTTTTTTAATATAATTTAAGTTCTGTTCTTGTATATTTTCAATTTTTTTATTAAAATCAGCTAATTCTATTGTGGCTTTATTATAATCATTTTTATAATGAAACATTCCTAAAAAAGGATTCATGTCATGAAAAGTCCAAACTATAGGTTTTTTACAAGCTTTAAAAAAAGTAGTATAATCTAAAATACCAGAAACCCAATGCAAGTTAATAATATCTGCTTCTAAAAATAAAGGATGATTTTGTAATTTAAAACTGCTAAAAGGTGATGAAATAATTTCAAAACCTTTTTCTTTTTTATATTGGTTTATTTTTTTTGATAATTGACTCTTTTTGGAAATTGGAAATAAGTTTAAAAATTTTAAACCAATTCTTTTTAAAATAGTTGGCTTTTTGTATTTAAAAAAAGAATCGTTAACAATTTCATTTTTAAAATCTATAGTTAAGTTTGTAGACAAATATGCAGAAGAAACTCCATTCTGCTGTAATGCAGTGTGTAATCTTTTTGCAGCAATACCTGCTCCTCCTTTAGATGAATATGTTATTTGTAATACTTTCAAATACTTTTATATTTAACTAACCTATATAGATTTATGAGTGTTTCTTTTAAATTATTCTTTAGGTACTTAAAAGAATAATTATGCAAAATATAATCTAAAAGGATAGTTTTTAATTTATTAAAAATAAAAGAATATCCTTTTTTTGTTTCTAATTTCCAGGAATGATTCCAAAGATGTACTGCATAACTTTTATCTGTTATATATAATTTATAATCCTTTTCTTTATTTTGATAAGTTAAGGGATAAAAATATTCAGGACTTAATAAAACTTCATTTTCTTTTAAAGTTGATGAATTTATTAAATTTTTAAATGAATGCGTTATTATTGGAGGGTTAAATTCATCAAACTCTGTTTTTGAATAAAAATCTAACATTTCAGAAAAAAACCGATGCTTTTTAATACCCCCAAATAAACCAAAAGCAACTCTTTCTTCTACCTCTAAACCGGAAAAAAAATTATATTCTAACAGTTTATCAATTGGTTTTAACAATAACATGTCTGTGTCTAAATAGATTCCGCCAAATTCATAAAGAGCTTTGGTTCTTATATAATCTGAAACAAAAGCATATTTTCTTTTTCTTAGAGAATTTTTGTAAAAAGAATTAGTAAACTGCGAACTATTAGTCTCATTCCACTCAATAATTTTATAATCTTTGCAGTTTTTCTCCCAAGATAAAATGCATTTTTTTAATATTTCTGGTTTCTCATTATTACCAAACCAACAATAGTGAATTATTTTTGGTATCATAAAAAATCTGTTTTAATCTTATAGAAAAACGCAGATTTAATGAACAAGTTTAAAGAGTTTTTTAAATTAAACTTTATTTTATACTTTCTTACAACTTTTAAATACTTTAAAAAATCTGCATAAGAATATCTTTCATATTTAGAAAAATAGTTTGTTAAAAATGTGTTTTCTAATGTAGAAATATAATTTTGAAAACTTTTTGACTCGAAAAAGTTAGTTTTACTATTAGATATCTTCAAATTAAATACAAAATCACTAAATATTTTAATATCTACATCTTGCATTTTCTTCTTATAAAGTAATAGCTTTTCTAACATAAGAGTTTCCTCTTTTGTTAATTCTTTATAAAAAGTTTTTATATAATTTATTTTTACTGAAAAAGATTTTTTGTCTTGCGCTGTCTTTTTGCTCTGCGAAATTTGATTTTGGTGAACTCTATATGCAAGTAAATTTTCTTGAATATTATAGAATTTCCCTTTATGAATTAATAAAGACCAAAGATGATAATCTTCCGCAGGTTCATTATCTTTAGAGTAAAATAACTTATTCTTTTCTAAAATACTTTTTCTAATAACTACTGTTGGATGTGCAACGCAACAACTATGTAAAAATCCTGTTTTTATTATAGAATGCTTTTCTGGTAGAACAACTTTGTTAGAGGAATTAATAATACTATAGTTAGAGCCACAAATTACATGTTCTTTATTTTTTTCTAAAAACTCTACTTGCTTTTTTATACGATTTGGTAAACTTATATCATCAGAATCCATTCTAACAATATACTTTCCTTTTGCTTTTAGCAAACCAAAATTTAGGGTTTCAGAAATCCCCGAATTTTGCTTCATATTAAGAACTTTAATTCTTGAATCTTTATATGAAAGAATTATATCTAAAGATTTATCCGTTGAAAAATCATTAACTATTAGAAACTCGAAATTATCATAAGTTTGCTTTAAAACACTCTCTATTGCCTCACCTACATAATCTTCTGAATTATATACAGGCATTAAAACAGATACTAAAGGGATGTTTAGATTCGTATCCATTGTGGCGGAATTAAATTTTGAGATTGTGCTTCTAGTGTTTGATCTAAAAACCATTTTTTAGGAGCAATTACTTTCTTGTTAGGATTAGAATTTAACCAAGCTCCCCAAAAACTAAAAGAACTATTTGCGATTATATTGTGTTTACAATTACTCATTAAAAACATATCTATCCAACTATTTTGAGCTGTATTATTACTGATATAATTTTTACTGATATTAATAATATTAAACTTTTCTTTTACCCAATCTATATCATCTGAAAAAAAATATAGATTATAGTTATTAGTTTTATTTTTGGTAATTTCTTCTATTGCTTGATAATAGTAATCTAAAGAGCAAGTACCATGTGTTTTATTTGTTTTAGAATCATTAACATAATCTCCTCTTCTAATATGAATTGAGATAGATTTATTTGCAATTATTTCGTTTAATATTTGATGATTTTGAGGACCTATTTTGTCTTTTGGAAAAGTAAAAATAGATTTTACAAAACCCTCATAACCAACAAAATACTTATAACTTTGAAAATAACCATAAATACTTACTGGGCTTTTTAAACGTAATGCTTCAGAATTAAAATCAAATGAAGGTTCTCTGTAAGTATTATTTTTTTTTGTAAAAAATTTATTTATAATTTTACTAATTACACTTTTTTTTAAAGTTGATAATTCCTTGTATCTAATATTAAATATATCTAAATCAAAAGACCTAAAAGCACAATTTGGATCTTTCTTGTCTTCATTAAAAAAACTTTTATCTAATACTAATTTAGAGTTATTTTTTTTTGCAATAATACTTCCAAATGCCAATTGAAACATCTGATTACCGAGACCACCATTAATAGAAACTATTACTTTATTATTTCCCAATTTACCTAATTGTAAGTTTATTAATAAAAAAACTAATCTATATCAAAAAGATTCGTTTTTTCAAGCTCTAAAATTTTTCTTTTGGCTTTTTCTAAATCTAAAAGCCACCACTTACTTTTTTTTAAAGTTATAATGGTTTCTTCATTAAAACGCATTCTTATATGTTTTGAAGGAACTCCTCCTACAATTTCAAATTCTTTAACGTTTTTATTAACAAAAGAATTTGCTCCAATTATAGCTCCATCACCAATTTCTACACCTCTTCTAACAACTACGTTAGAACCTATCCAAACATCATTTCCAATAATACAGTCTTTCTCTGTTAATGTTTCGAAAGGCTTTTTATAAAAAATACTAGATGTAGAAACTCTATTAATTTTATGTTCGCCAATTCCTATACTAACATTATTTGCAATAGAACAATATCTACCTATTTTAGATTCAGTAATATTACAGTTAAAACCAATATAAGTATTATCTCCAATAGTATTTATACCACTTAAAATAGCACCACTCATAATTGTATAAGGCAATTTTTCATCTTCTACAACTACCTTGGTTTTACTTTTTGTGAAAAGTGATTTAATTTTTTTTGCTATTTTTTTTATCAAAACTAAAATTTTAAAAATTTTATAATTCTTCTGTATGTACTCCTTAATTTATTTAAAACAATACCTCTAAAGTTTAAATATTCTGAATGTATATTATTATTTAAAATAATTTCCTTTTTGGATGCATTAACTTTAATATTATCTAGAATACCTGCAATAAAAGGAAAAAATTGATGCTCATTAATACTCTTTAATTTTTCTTTTAATAAAGTACTATCATTTTTTTCATAGGTAGAATCTTCAATTGTATTTTCTATAACCTTTATAGATTCTGTTAAGTTATCTATGTCTATTCTTGCAAAAGAATTAGGTGATATATAAGTTTCAAGATTAGGACATCCATAATAAAATGAAAATGTATTTGAATATAAACAATCGAAAAACTTTTCTGTAACGTAATCTAAACAGTAATCATTTTCAATAGCAATAGAATATTTATAATCTGCTAATGCTTCCCATTTATCCTCTATTTCTAAAAAACCTCTACCAAAAATATCTAAATTATCACCAAAATGTATTTTAAGCTTTTTTACAAATGCTAATCTTTTTCGATGACCTTCTGTTATTGTCTTATTAGAACTTATTACTGAAATCAATTTCTTTTTTTCAGGAATAATGTTTTGATTTAAATCATCAAATGTTTTATTAATAAACCAAGGTAAACCTGTTTGTTTAAAAATAATATTTTTATGTCTAATTTCTCTATTAACAGTGACAATTAATGCAAATTGATCTAAAAATTTTTGTCCATAAACTGGACTTGTAGTTTTTCCTTCACCAGATATAAAAATAATATTATTAGGGTTGCAAAGTACTTTTTCAGGTAGTAAATTATGATCTGAATAAATAACCCAATAATCACATTCTTTTAAATTGTTATCTATAACAAATTTATAATTACCCCAAATTTGACTATTATTTGGTGTTTGCCTAAATATTGGCCAGTTGTAATTATATGTTAGTTTTACAATTTTCAAAAAATTATAATTTATTCCATTTAGGATTTAAAAAGAATAAACCTGCTGCTTTAGGAAGTGGTCTATTGGTATATTTTCCTCCATCTATTATTTCAAAAGATATTGAATCTTCAATTGAATCAAAAATTTGATGACCAGACAAATTACTACACGTTAAGTTGATGCTATAAATTCCAGGAAAGAGTCTAATATCCTTAATAGAAACAACAAATGTTTCTTCTTTTTTATCTAAAGTTAATTCATAATTAGAATCTCTACCCATTATATGAAATATGGGTATATCTTCATTAGATTTTATTTGTATTCCAGTTTCAATTTTTGTTTCGCTAGAATTATTTCTAATTGTAAATTCAATATTTAATGTTTCACCAATAGAAAAATCTTTAGTTATAATTAAATCTTGATTTTTTAATGTTATTGAAACAAATTCAACAGCTTTTTTGACTTCTTTATTTTCTTTAAAGAAAACTGTGTGGTTCGTTTTTAAATCTCTAGCCAAATAAGCTTCTAAACCTTCATCTGTATTACCATCAAATTTTACAGTTCCGTTTTCTAAAACTACTACTCTAGAGCATAAACTTTTAATTGCTGACATATTATGACTTACAAATAAAACGGTTCTTCCATCTGCATTAGAAATGTCTTGCATTTTACCTATTGCTTTCTTTTGGAATTCAGCATCTCCAACTGCTAAAACTTCATCTATAATTAAGATATCTGGTTCTAAATGCGCGGCAACAGCAAATGCCAAACGAACTGTCATACCACTGGAATAACGTTTTACAGGTGTATCAATATATCTTTCACAACCAGAAAAAGAAATTATTTCTTCTAATTTCTCATCAATTTCTTTATGCGTCATTCCTAAAATGGCTCCATTTAGAAATACGTTTTCTCTACCAGTCATCTCTGGATGAAAACCAGTACCAACTTCTAATAAAGAAGCTATTCTTCCATTAAATTTCACAGAACCTGTAGTTGGGCCTGTAACTTTAGATAATATTTTTAAAAGTGTAGATTTTCCTGCTCCGTTTTTCCCAATAATCCCTAAAACCTCTCCTTTTTTTACTTCAAAGTCAATATCTTTTAATGCCCAAACATAATCTGAATTTCCTTTTGAAGTTCTATCATTACTTTCGCCTATTTTTAAATATGGATCTTCTTTACCTCTAATTCTTGCAAAAAAACGATTTAGATCGTGTCCAATAGTACCAGTACCAACAGTTCCTAAACGATATTGTTTAGATAGATTTTCTACTTTTAAAATTATATTATTATTCATTTTTTAAATGGTATCAATAAACGTTTTTTCAGTTTTATTAAAAACTACCAATCCTAACATAAAAACAAAAAAAGATATTATTACTACATAAATAATTTCTAAAAAATCTACACTACTAGAATTGAAAACAATGTTTCTAAAATTTTCTATAACTATTGTCATTGGGTTGTATTCAATCATTTTAATAGCTATTGGAAAATTTCTCATCTTATCTACAGCAACTTCAACAGGATACATTACTGCTGATAAATACATAAGTAATGATACTCCAAAAGTTAACAAATAAGTAAGATCTCTATACTTTGTAACCATAGAAGAAACCATCATACCCAAACCTAGGCTTAAAAAGCCCATTGAAAGAGTTAAAATTGGTAGATATAGAAGGTCTAAAGTAAATGAAACTGATAAACCTTTTACTGCAAAGTAAATGTAAAATGCAATAAATATTAATAATTGAATTCCGAATTTTAATAAATTAGAAAAGATTGTAGATAATGGCATTACCACTCTAGGAAAATAAACTTTCCCAAAAATTCCTTCATTATTTTTAAAGGTATCAGATGTTTGCGTTAAACAGTCCTTAAAATAGTTCCAACAAGTAATACCGGCAAGATTGAATAAAAAAGCTGGAACTCCATTAGTAGGAATATTTGCTATATTATTAAATATCAGTGTAAATATTACTGAAGTAAATAAAGGTTGTATTAAATACCATATTGGTCCTAAAACTGTTTGCTTATATTTAGTTACAACATCTCTCTTAACAAAGAGAATAAGTAAATCTCTATACTGCCAAACTTCTTTTAAATTTACTGTAAAAAGGCTCTTTTTAGGAGTTATCTCGAAAAGCCATTTATCTTTCTGCATTTCTAACATTATGGTTAAATACAAATATAATTTAATTAATCAATTTTTAAGATTTAGTACTCTGTTTAATTATTGCTTTTTTTATATTTGAGTAAAATATATTCACATGAACAAGCAACTTATAGAATGCGTACCAAATATTAGCGAGGGAAGAGATATTAACAAAATTAACACCATCGCAAATGTAGTAAAAACAATAGAAGGTATAAAACTTTTAGATGTAGATCCTGGCAAAGCAACTAACAGAACAGTAATTACATTTGTAGGCGAGCCTGATCAAGTTGTAGAGGCAGCTTTTTTATTAATAAAAAAAGCAGCAGAATTAATAGACATGAGTAAACAAACAGGAGAACATCCAAGATTTGGAGCAACTGATGTTTGTCCTTTAGTACCAATTGCAAATATTTCTATGGAAGAAACTGCAAAATATGCACATAAATTAGGAAAGAAAGTTGGTGAAGAACTTGGTATATCTGGATATTTTTATGAAAACGCAGCTACTTCATTAGACAGAAAAAACTTAGCTACAGTTCGCTCTGGAGAGTATGAAGGTTTAAAAGAAAAGCTTTCTAAACCTAATTGGAAACCAGATTTTGGACCAACAGAATTCAATAAACAAATAATATCATCTGGAGTTACAGCAATTTCTGCCCGTGATTTCTTAATTGCTTATAACGTAAATTTAAACTCTACGTCAACTAGAAGAGCAAATGCAATTGCTTTTGATATTCGTGAAAACGGTAGAGCAAAATTAGTTGATGGTAAAAAAGTGCTAGACAAAAACGGTGAAGCTGAAAGAATTCCGGGAAAACTAAAAGCTGTAAAAGGAATTGGTTGGTTTATTGAAGAATACGGAATTGCACAAATTTCTTACAATCTTACAAATATTTCTATAACTTCTATGCATGAAGCTTTTTATGAAACAGATTTAGCAGCTACAAAACGCGGTTTGCGTGTAACAGGATCTGAATTAGTTGGTTTAGTTCCACTACAAGCTATGCTAGATTGTGCAGATTTTTATCTAAAAAAACAAGAACGTTCATTAGGAATTAGCGAAAGTGAGAAAATTAAAATCGCTATAAAATCTCTTGGTTTAGATGATTTAAAACCATTTAATCCGCAAGAAAGAATTATAGAATATGTAATGAATTCCGATGCTGATAAAAAACTAATTGACTTTACAGTTAAAGATTTCGCAGAAGAAACAGCATCAGAATCTATGGCTCCTGGAGGTGGAAGTATTGCTGCTTATGTTGGTGCTTTAGGCGTTTCTCTAGGAACAATGGTTGCCAATCTTTCTGCACATAAAGCAGGTTGGGATTCTAAATGGCAATATTTTTCTGATTGGGCAGAAAAAGGTCAGAAATATAAAAACGATTTGTTGTTTTTGGTAGATGAAGACACAAATGCTTTCAACAAAATTATTGATGGTTTTAGAATGCCAAAAACAAATAATGAAGAAATAGAAGCTAGAAAAAAAGCCATTGAAAACGCTACAAAATATGCAACAGAAATTCCATTTAAAGTAATGGAAACTGCACATAACTCTATAGAAGTTATGCTAGAAATGATGAAAAACGGATTGCAAAATTCACTTTCTGATGGTGGAGTTGGTGTTTTGTGTGCAAAAACAGCAGTAACTGGCGCATATTTTAACGTTAGAATAAATGCAAAAGATATTAAGGACAGAGAATTTGCTGAAGAAATTTTAGCAAAAGCAGAAGAAATATATCAAAAAACGATTGTTTTAGAAAATGAAATGATGATGATCATCAACAAAAACATATAATATAATTTGGGCGTTACCAGACAAAAAAATGTGTGGTCGGGCTTTACACTATATCTTTTTTGTAAAAACAAAAAAGGTTAAGAATATTAGCAGATATTAGAACTGTTTCAAACCCTAACGCAATTTGTCAAGTATGGAAATAGAAAACCTAGAAATTATTGCTTATCAACTAGAACATGCAAAGGACTTCTACAACTTAAATGTAGAATGGTTAGAAAAATATTTTTACGTAGAACCTTATGATAAAAAAGTTTTAAGCAATCCGAAAGAATATATTTTAGATACTGGAGGTTTTATTTTTTGTGCAAGATATAATTCAGAAATTGTTGGTGTTGTTGCACTTATTAATCAAAAAACTTTTTTTGAATTGAGTAAAATGGCTGTTTTACCAAAATATCATGGTAAAAAAATTGGGTTACAATTAATGAATTATTGTATCGAGTTTGCAAAAAGCAAACAATGGAAAAGTATTACGCTATATTCACACAGAACATTAGTTCCTGCAATTAATTTGTATAAAAAAATAGGGTTTAAAGAAATTCCATTAGAAGAAAACTCACATTATGAGCGTTCTGACATTAAAATGTTATTAGAATTATAAAAAACTTTCAATAGCTAATTCATAACCTTTTAACCCGAAACCAAATAATACTCCTTTTGCATTTGCAGCAATATAACTTTTATGCCTAAAATCTTCTCTGGCATGAATGTTAGAAATATGAATTTCTACAACAGGAGTTTCTATCCCTTTAACAGCATCACCAATACCAACTGAAGTGTGTGTATAAGCAGCTGCGTTTAAGATTATTCCATCAAAACTAAAACCAACTTCGTGTAATTTATCTATAATTTCTCCTTCTATATTAGACTGAAAATAAGATAATTCTACTGTTTTAAACTTTAATTGTAATTCTCTAAAATAATCTTCAAAAGTACTAGAACCATAAATTTCTGGTTCTCTTTTTCCTAATAAATTTAGGTTGGGTCCGTTTATAATTATAAGCTTCATATTGCTAAAATACTACTTTAAACAAAAAAACGGAAGCATAATTTGCTTCCGTTTTTAAAAAATATAATTTTCTTTCTACTAAATACCAAACATTACTCCTAAACTTACATTAGAAAAAGTTAATCCATCATTACTAATTCCAGAATAAGATAAGTTTAATTGAGTAGTATCTCCTATTTTGTATCCTACAATTGGTCTGTAATAAAACCCACCATCATTACCATCATTTAAACCAACAGCATAACCAATGTTTGCTCCTAATACAAAACTATCTGAAACATTAAATCTTGCTGCACCAGAAATTGGTAAAAAAGAAGCATCAGAAACTTCTAAAGTTCCACCTCCAACTAAATCTACATCTTTACCAAAAAAATGAGAATACTGCACAGATGGCCCTAAAGTGAATCCTTGTGCAACAGGAAACATGTAATTTAATTCTGCTCCTAATGTAAAACTTGTAAGGTCACTAACATCTCCTGTTGGTATACCAACATTAAAACCTCCGTTTAAAACACCTTCTTGTGCATTGGTTTTACTTAATCCTACAATCGCTAAAAATGCGACAAACAATAATTTTTTCATAATGTTAATTTTAAATTTATGCTACAAAAGTATTGCACTATAAAAACTAAAATGTGCTTTATGCATTCAAAAATTAACTCAAATAAAATTATTTCTTTTTAACCTTTAATCTAACAACATTTATAGTAGCTTCTTTCCCTTCTTCTAAATCTGCAATTACTTCATATTGTCTTCTAAAATCATACAACTTTAATTTTGTAGTATTAGTTTTTAATTTACCAGAATTAATCGTTATTATTTTAATTAAATTTTCAGCATCAGTTAAATTAACAGTAATGCTTTTTTTCTTTCGTTTTACAGTATAATTTTCTAGAATAGGTACATTATTATTTAAAATTGTAATTACATCTCCATCTTCTATTCCATAATCCCAAATTTCCATTTTCATTTTGTTTGTATAAACAAAAACAGAAACTTTTTCACCAGAATTAATTTTAGTCTCACTAAACTTCTTCAAATAGTTTTCTGGTTTAATCTCTTCTTTTACAATACTGTCTATTTTTTTTATTTTATCAATCTTTTCAACTTTTTTGTACAGTTTTTTTATCTTTTTTTCTATAAACTTTGTGCTTACCAATTTTATTTTACCAGTTGCGCAAGTGTCTTTATCATCGTAAATACCTATAAAATTACCATCTAATAACTTTTTCTTTGACGATTCTTTAAATTCTCCCTTAAATTCTACAAAGCAAAATTCATCTGGTAAAAATTTAGATTTAGTATATAAAATATCACTTTCTTTAAATTGAATATTTTTATTTTTTGGGTTGTAGTATCCTCTTATATAAGATTTGGTCTCGTTTTCACCTGAAATATCTGTATAAGAATATCCTTCAATAAAACCATTTTTATTAGAATTAAACTCAATTTTATAAGAAATTAATTGATTAGATTCTAAAACTAAAGCTCCAACTAACTCAAAATCAAACTCTTCTTTTTCTTGAGAATAAGACTTAAAAAAAACGAGTAAACTAAATAAAAATAAAAAACTTTTGTTCATAGATATTTCTTTATATTTGAAACAAATAACTTAAAAAAAACTAAATTTTATGAAGAAATCACTAACTATTTACACATTCTTATTTGCTTTTTTAGCATTTTCTTTTAATTCTCACGCTTCTTTTCCTGTAAAAAAGAAAACAGAAAAGGTAGAAGTTATTAAAAACAACAAAGTTGAAAAAAATGAAGTTACAACATTTGCTACTGTTGCCAGTTCAGGTAAAAGTCAAGTTACTGCTTTATTATTATCTCTATTTTTAGGAGGTTTAGGAGTAGATAGATTTTATTTAGGATACACTTTACTTGGTGTTCTTAAATTAATTACTCTTGGAGGTTTTGGTATTTGGTATATTATAGATCTTGTTATGATTATAACTGGAGATTTACAACCAAAAAACGGAAGCTACTCTAAAACATTATAATCTATTATAATAACTTTTATAAAAAACCACCCAGATTTGGGTGGTTTTTTATTTTTGTAGATTTACGTTATGAAATGGCAAAACGCAATTAAAGACTATCAACTTTTTTTAAGAATAGAAAGAGGCTTGTCTAAAAACACAATAGATAGTTATTCTAGAGATTTAAAAAAGTTAGAAAACTTTTTATCTGTAAACGAAATAAACTACTCTCCTATTTCTATTGATGAAATTACAATTCAACAGTTTGTTTATGAAATAGCGAAAGCGGTTAACCCAAGAAGTCAGGCAAGAATAATTTCTGGTTTGCGTAGTTTTTTCGATTATTTAATTTTTGAAGATTATAGAAAAACAAATCCTACTGATTTAATTGAAGCTCCAAAAATTGGAAGAAAATTGCCAGATACTTTATCTGAAGATGAAATTGACAGCTTAATTTCTGCAATCGATTTAAGTCATCCTCAAGGAGAAAGAAACAGAACTATTTTAGAGACGATGTATAGTTGTGGTTTACGAGTTAGTGAACTTATTAATTTAAAAATTTCTGATTTATTTTTTGAAGAAGGTTTTATTAGAGTTACTGGTAAAGGAAACAAACAAAGATATGTTCCTATTCATTTTAATGCTCAAAAATATATTTCTATTTACATGAATAATATACGAAGTTATATTCAACCCAAAAAAGGTTTTGAAGATACATTGTATTTGAATAGAAGAGGAAAAGGATTGACACGCCAAATGATTTTTATGATTTTAAAAGATTTGGCAATTAAAATTGATTTGAATAAGAAGATTAGCCCACATACGTTACGCCATTCTTTTGCTACCCATTTGTTAAAAAACGGAGCAGATTTAAGAGCAATACAACAAATGTTGGGTCATGAAAGTATTACAACAACAGAAGTTTATGTACATGTAGATAAAAGTTATTTAAAAGAAGTTGTAGACACTTATCATCCTAGAAAATAAAACCTATTATATAGATATTAGCTGGCAAACAAGTTTAGCCCTGATTGTAGCATATGTTTGAGCTCTTTTTTTTATGCTTAACTAGATTCAGTATCTGTTATAAGTATGAAATTATTTATTTAAAAAAAGTGAGATGCTGAAATAGCATAAAAAAAAAGCGAGTGCGAAAAGCAGGAAATAGCTTCAAAAAACAATACAACAATAAAAAAACCTACTTAAATTAAGTAGGTTTTTGTTATTTGTAAGAGTAAATTAAGTTTTATTCTATTTTGCTACGTTTACTGCTCTTGTTTCTCTAATTACAGTCACTTTTACTTGACCTGGATACGTCATATCATTTTGTATTTTTTGTGAAATACTAAATGATAATTCTGCTGCTTTGGTGTCGTTAACTTTCGTGCTTTCTACCATTACACGTAACTCACGTCCTGCTTGTATTGCGTAAGCTTTTTGAACTCCTGTAAAGCCAAAAGCGATTGCTTCTAAATCTTTTAAACGTTGTATGTAAGAATCTAAAACTTGACGTCTTGCTCCTGGTCTTGCTCCTGAAATTGCATCACAAACTTGAACGATAGGAGAAATTAATGTTTTCATTTCAATCTCATCATGGTGAGCTCCAATAGCATTACAAACATCTGGTTTTTCACCATATTTTTCTGCCCATTGCATTCCTAATAAAGCGTGAGGTAACTCACTTTCTTCATTTGGTACTTTACCAATATCGTGTAATAAACCTGCACGTTTTGCTACTTTAGAATTTAACCCCATTTCTGCAGCCATAATTCCACATAAATTAGCAACTTCTCTAGAGTGTTGCAATAAATTTTGTCCGTAAGAAGATCTGTACTTCATTCTACCAACCGCTTTTACTAATTCTGGATGTAAACCATGAATTCCTAAATCGATTACTGTTCTTTTACCAACTTCTATAATTTCTTGAGTAATTTGTTTTTCTGTTTTACCAACAACTTCTTCAATTCTTGCTGGGTGAATTCTACCATCTGTAACCAATTTATGTAAAGATAAACGTGCTATTTCTCTTCTAATTGGATCGAAACAAGAAAGTATAATTGCATCTGGTGTGTCATCTACAATAATTTCTACACCTGTTGCAGCTTCTAAAGCTCTAATATTACGCCCTTCTCTACCAATAATTCTTCCTTTAACATCATCTGATTCTAAGTTAAAGACAGATACACAGTTTTCTACAGCTTGTTCTACACCAACTCTTTGTATAGTACCTAAAACTACTTTTCTAGCTTCTTGTTCTGCTGTTAATTTTGCTTCTTCTATAGATGTTTGAACAAAAGCCATTGCTTCTGTTTTTGCTTCGTCTTTTAATGAAGTAACTAATTCTTTCTTTGCTTCATCTGCAGAAAGCCCAGAGATTTGCTCTAACATATCTACATGACGTTTGTGCATTACTTCTAACTCACTTTCTTTATTCTCTAAAAAATCTAACTTAAAATCGTAGTCTTTCTCTTTTTGCTCTAAAGACTTATTCAGTTTTTTATTTTTATCTACTTCAGATGCCACTTGAGATTCTCTATCTCTAATACGTTTTTCTACGTCAGAAATTTTCTTTTCTCTAGATAAGATTACTTTTTCGTGTTCCGATTTAAGCTCTATAAATTTCTCTTTTGCTTGTAGTATTTTTTCTTTTTTAATTGATTCTGCATCAATTTTAGCTTCTTTTAGAATAGAAGCAGCTTCTTTTCTTGTACCATTAAGTAATTTTTTACCTTTTGATTTTTCCATAGCTTTTGCAATGATAAAACCAACTGCAATTCCTATTAAAACTCCCACAATAGCGGGTAGTAGTATTCCTTCCATAATTTAAGTTTAGTATATAAAAAAAGCCTACATTAGTTGGGTTTTTTAAACTCCATTATGGTTACTTATAGGACTAACTAACTGATCAAGGATCCACTCAAGGTGGCTTGCTTTTACAATTAAGACTCATCCTTCATAATTGAATCGTGTTGAGTTTAATAAACAATTTACTAACGTAGGCAGTGTGTTGTTAATGTATTTTAAAGAACTTATTTTAAATGAGAGTTTACCAAATTGGTTAACGCTGTTAATTTTTCTATTGCTTCAGCATTTGTAGAATCTTTTTCTATAGATGATATTTCCATTTTGGATGCAAATTGCAATGCACACATAGCTAAAACATCTTGTTTGTCGCTAACTGCATAATTTCGCTCATACATAGAAATTAACTTATTAATAGCACTTGCGGCTTTACGCATACCTTCTTCTTCTTTGGTGTTATTTACACTTAAAGGATATGTTCTACCAGCTATAACAATATTAATTTTTAGTTTTCCCACAATTTAAAGAACGTTATTCTTGTAACTGAATGATGCATTTATCGATTTCTCTAATTAATGCATTTATTTTTAGTTTTGTATCTGTACTACTGCCTTCTATAGTTTTAGCAATTTTTAGTAAATCATACTCTTTTTTTTGACTTTCTAATAATTGTTTGTTTTCTAAAAGTTGATGTTGTAAACGAGTGTTACTTTGAAGCAAAATTTCATTTTCATTCTTTAAAAATTCATAATTAGAAAATAAGCTTTCTAGCTTATCTTGCAGTAAATGAATTGCTTCTAATGTTTTGCTCATATAACTTTTAAAATAAAACTATATCTACAAAGTTAGCATTCTGTTTTAAATTTTACAACATTTAATTGCTTTTTTAATAATCCCTTGGTTTTTAAACTATTACAAGAAAAATGATTTTTAGTATTTTTACAAAAAATAATTGCGTTTTGAAACACTTTACTCTACTGATACTTCTTTTAGTATCTTTATCATTTTTTTCTCAAGAAGAATACCCAAAAGACTATTTTAGAAATCCATTAGATATACCAATTGTATTAGGTGGAACTTTTGGCGAATTAAGAAGTAATCATTTTCATGCTGGTATAGACATAAAAACTCAAGGAAGAGAAGGTTTAAAAGTTTATGCAGTTGCAGATGGTTATGTTTCTAGAATAAAAGTACAACAATTTGGTTATGGAAAAGCTATTTATATTACACACCCAAATGGTTTCACTTCTGTTTATGGCCATTTAAGCAAATTTGCAGATGCAATTGAAAAATATGTAAAAGCCGTTCAGTACAAGAAAGAAAATTACCAAACTGGAAATTTATATTTTAAGGAATATCAATTTCCTGTTAAAAAAGGAGAACTAGTTGCTTTTTCTGGTGATACTGGTGGTTCTGGAGGACCTCACTTACATTTTGAAATTAGAAACACAGCTTCAGAAAATATTATTAATCCGCTTTTGTTCGGATTCAAAGTCGCAGATTCTAAATCACCTACAATACAAGGTGTAAAAGCTTATTCTTTAAGTACGGACGCTAGAATTAATCAACAAAATAAAAGTTTTTCAATTCCTATTAAAAATATGGGAAATGGAAAATACAGTGCAGATAGAATTTCTGCAAGTGGTACTATTGGTTTTGGAGTAAGTGTTTTTGATAGATTAGACAAAGCAACTAATAAAAATGGTATTTACAGTTTAGAAATGTTAGTTAATGAAAAACGTTTCTATTATATAGATGTTGAAACTTTTTCTTTTTCCGAAAGTAAATTTATTAATCTACATGTAGATTATGAGTATTATAAGAAGTACAAAAGACGTTACCAAAAAACATACAAAGAAACTGCTGATAAACTTTCTATGTATAAAAATTTAATTAATAATGGAAAAATAAATATTAAACCAGGATTAAATTATACTGTAAAAATTATAGCAAAAGATTTTGAAGGAAATGTAAGTTCCATTAAAATTCCTGTTGTAGGTAAAGAAAGTAATACTATTTTTAAAAAGCAGAAAGACACTACAGCATATAAAATTATAGCTAAAAAATTTCAACGATTTTCTAAAGAGAATGTTACAATTGCATTTCCAAAGAACACTTTTTATGAGGATATATATTTAGACTTTAAAGTTGAAAACGGAATTGCTAAAATTCATACACCTACAATTCCATTAGACAAAAGCTTTACACTTACTTTTAATGTTTCTAATTATTCTGAAGCCGAAAAACAACAATTATACATAGCAAATTTAGAATATGTTAAATACCCAAGATATCAATTCACAAGAAAAAAAGATAGTACTTTTTTTACTACAACTAAATCTTTAGGAAACTATAAATTGCTTTCTGATAAAATAAAACCCAAAGCAAGTATTCTATATTTTAAAGACAATCAGTGGATTTCTAATCTAAAAACCATTAAAGTAAAAATTTCTGATATTGGTTCTGGAATAAAAAATTGGAGAGCAACAATAGACAATGAATGGATTTTAATGCAGTACAATCATAAAAAAAAGATACTAACTTATAATTTTAGTGATAAAAAATTGGTTGGTAGCAAACATATCTTTAAAATTGTAGTCTCGGACAATGTTGGAAATACCAAAGAACTTTCTAGAACGTTCTATAAAAAACAAGTAAACTAATTTACGTGAAAAACATCTTACTTCTTTTATTCTTCTTACCTCTTTTGGCTTTTGCTCAAAAGACTACAATCCTTAAAGGGACTGTGAAAAACAAAAATAAAGAGCCCATAGAAAATGTTTCTGTTACATATAAAAAGACCGGAACAACTACTGACAAAAACGGAAATTATAGCATAAGAATTCCTTTTAAAGAAGAAATTACCATAATTTATACTCACATCTCTTACAAAACAGTTGTAAAAAAACTAATTGCAAGAAACAGAAATGGTTTTAGCTTCTCTCCTATTATGTCTTCAAAAACAGAAAAAATTAAAGAAGTCGTTATAAAGAATAACAAAAAAAATGCTGAAGGAATAAAAAAAATAGACATTGCTATAGTTAAGAATACAGTTGGTCCAAATGCTGGTGTAGAAAATACTTTAATGACTTTACCAGGCGTAAATAATAATAATGAATTAAGTACACAATATAATGTTAGAGGTGGTAATTTTGATGAAAACCTAGTTTATATAAACGGAATTGAAATTTACAGACCTTTTTTAATTAGATCTGGTCAGCAAGAAGGTTTAAGTTTTATAAACTCTAATATGGTGCAAAACATTAATTTTTCTGCAGGTGGATTTCAAGCTAAATATGGAGATAAATTATCGTCAGTTTTAGATATAACTTACAGAAAACCTAAAGAATTAGCAACAACAATTGATGCTAGTTTATTAGGTGGAAGTGTAACATTCGAGAATCAGTTTTTAGATAAAAAATTAAGCACAATTACAGGTTTAAGATACAGAGATAATAGTCTTTTTGTGAATAGTAAACAAATAGAGACTAATTTCAGGCCGAAGTTTACAGATTTCCAAACGTTTTTATCTTATGAGTTTTCAGAAAATTTGACTTTAAATTTTTTAGGTAATTTCTCTCTAAACAATTACAACTATACACCTATTTCTAGAAGAACTCGTTTTGGAACAGTGGCAGATCCTTTAGAATTAACTGTTTTTTATAGCGGCCAAGAACAAGATAAATACCTTACAACTTTTGGTGCTTTATCTTTAGATTTTAAAGCTAATGATAGACTTTCGTTTACAGGAACAACGTCTAGATACAATACGCAAGAAGAAGAACATTTCGATATTGCTGCAGCTTATAGATTAGGTGAAGTAGATGCAAATATTGGTTCAGATAATTTTGGTGATGTAGAATTTACACAAGGAATTGGCTCACAATTAAATCATGCACGTAATGATTTAGATGCTTTAATTACAAATTTTCAAATTAGAGGAAAATATAAAAAAGAAAGACAAGAATTATCTTTCGGTATTAAATATCAAAAAGAAGATATTAGAGATAGAATTAGAGAATGGGAAGTAATAGATTCTCTTGGTTTTTCTATTCGTCCACCAAATAGTATTGGTAACAACCAACCCTACCAACCTTTTGAAGGACCAATTACACCATTTCAAAATATTAGAGCAGACAATAATGTTGTTATAAACCGTTTATCTGGCTTTGTTCAATTTAATGAACGTATGTTTTGGAACGATAATGAAGTTTGGTATAACGTTGGTGTTAGAGCACAAAACTGGACAGTAAAAGCAAATGGTACAACATCTAAAAATCAAACAATTATTAGTCCAAGAGCTCAATTTGCCATCAAACCAAATTGGAAAGAAGACATGCTATTTAGAGTTTCTGGTGGTTGGTATTCTCAACCTCCTTCTTACAGAGAGTTAAGAGATTACAATGGTAATATTAATGAAAATGTAAAAGCACAAAAATCTATTCATTTAGTAGCTGGAATGGATTATAGTTTTACAATGTGGGAAAGACCATTTAAACTTACCACAGAAATGTATTATAAGGATTTATCAAATGTAAACGCGTATTCAGTAGACAATGTAAGAATTAGATATAGAGCTGATAATGTTACAACTGCTTACGCCCACGGTATCGATTTAAGATTGAATGGGGAATTTGTTCCTGGAAGCGAAAGTTGGGTAAGTTTAGGTTATTTAAAGACAGAGGAAAATATAAATCATCGAGGAAATATTGCAAGACCTTCTGACCAACGTTTAAAATTCGGAATTCTTTTTCAAGATTATGTACCTAATTTACCAAACTTAAAAGCGTATTTAAACTTGGTTTATAATACAGGAGTTCCTGGTGGAGCACCTGCCTATGCAGATGTATATCAATTTCAAGAACGATTAAGAGATTATAAGCGCGCAGATTTAGGTATTTCTTATGTTTTTACAGACGCAAACAAACAATATAAAACAGGTTTTTTATCTAGTTTTAAAGAATTAACTGCAGGTTTAGAACTTTTTAATATGTTCGATATTCAGAATGCAATTACTAATACTTGGGTAAGAGATGTGTATTCTAAAACGCAATTTGGTATTCCAAATTTTATGACTGGTAGAGTTTTAAATTTTAAAGTTAGCATGAAGTTTTAAGTAAAAAACCAATCAATTTGTTAATGCAAGGAACGTAGCAATCCTTATAAATAGATATTACCTAGTTCCTTACAATGAAGTAAAATTATCCTAAAATTTGTTCTGCGTGTGCTTTGGTTTTTACTTTTAAAATGATGTCTTCAATAACTCCATTTTCGTCGATAACAAATGTAGTTCTGTGAATTCCATCATATTCTTTTCCCATAAATTTCTTTGGACCCCAAACTCCAAAAGCTCCAATTACAGCTTTGTCTTCATCTGCTAAAAGCGGAAAAGGTAATTCATGTTTATCAATCCAATTTTGTTGTCTTTTTGCAGAATCTGCACTTGCTCCTAAAACATCATATCCTTTTGCTAAAAAAGATTGATAATTGTCTCTTAAATCACAAGCTTCATTAGTACAACCAGGTGTGCTTGCTTTAGGATAAAAGAATAAAACTAACTTTTTACCTGAATAATCTTCAAGTTTAATTGTATTTCCAGCATTATCTTTTGCTTCAAATTGTGGAGCCTTATCTCCTATTTTTAGAGTTGTCATATTTTTATTTTAATTACAAAGGTACAAAGTAACAAAGTATTTTTAAAGCTAGAATAAATAAGGTTTCAAATATAACTTTGTACCTTTGAAACTCTGATATTTTGCAATTTTTAAAAATATGAACAAACAAGAAAAAGTACAATTTGTAATCGATAAATTAGAAGAATTGTATCCGGAAATTCCAATTCCTTTAGATCATAAAGATCCTTATACTTTGTTAATTGCAGTTTTACTTTCTGCACAATGTACAGATGTTCGAGTAAATAAAATTACACCTTCGTTATTCGCAAAAGCGGATAATCCTTTTGATATGGTAAAAATGACTGTAGAAGAAATAAAGGAAATTATTCGACCTTGTGGTTTATCGCCTATGAAATCGAAAGGAATTTATGGTTTGTCTAAAATTTTAATCGAAAAATATAATGGTGAAGTTCCACAATCTTTTGAAGGTTTAGAAGAATTACCAGCTGTTGGCCATAAAACAGCAAGTGTTGTTATGAGTCAGGCTTTTGGAATTCCTGCTTTTCCTGTGGATACACATATTTTACGTTTAATGTATCGTTGGAACTTATCGAACGGAAAAAGTGTTGCACAAACAGAAAAAGATGCAAAACGATTATTTCCAAGAGAGTTATGGAACGATTTACACCTGCAAATTATTTGGTACGGGCGTGAATATTCTCCTGCTCGTGGATGGAATTTAGAGAAAGATATTATAACAAAAACAATTGGTAGACAGACAGTTTTAGACACTTATCATAAAACAAAAAAAACACCTTAAAGGTGTTTTTTTTTTATAAAATTAAATACGCATTTATTCATTTGGTAACGCTTTACCAATTAAGGTTTCTCCTTTTATAATTTCAAAAGTTTCATTTATCGTCGCAGAATCATGTAAAACTCTTACTAAAGTTTGTGCAACGTCATCTCTACTAATTTCCCCAGATTTATTTAATTCTTTACTTAACTCAATTTTTCCATATCCTTTTTCGTTTGTTAATGTACCTGGTCTTACAATAGAATAAGGCAAATTACTTTCTCTTAAATAAACATCTGCATTCTGTTTAGCTTTCAAATAATCTTTTAACTCTTCAGTTTTTTCAGGATTATCTGCTCCCATAGAACTTAACATTACAAATTTTCTGACGTTAGATTTTTTACCTGCATCAATTAGTTTTTTTGCTCCATTTTCATCAACTTCTTTAACTTTTTTTCCTCCTGAACCAGCAGCAAAAATAATTTTGTCTATATTTTTTGTTGCATTAGAAACATCATTCTCTAAATCTGCTAAAACAGTTTCTATGTTTCTATCCTCAAATTGCCTTTGTTGTTCTTTTTTTCGAACCATAGCAACTGGATTAAAATATTGTGATGATTCTAGTAAATCTACTATCTTTTTTCCTGTGGTACCATTTGCACCTGCTACTAATATATTTTCCATGCTTGCAAGCTAGTATTAATGTAAGGTTAGTGTTAACTTGAATAAAATTTAAATTAACTGAATCGAATTAGTAAAAATTAGCAAAATAGTTACATTAAGAATTGTAACAAAAATCTGACTTTTAAATATTGAAATAAAAAAAGCCTCAACATTATGTTGAAGCTTTTTCCACTCTTAATTCAAATTCAATTCAATGAAATCATTTGATTTGGTTTTTACAAAAGTTAGCGATTTGGAAAAATTAATCAAATATTGAACTGTTTCTTTTTGGGGTTTCATCTGTAAATCAGATGACTTTTTTGAGTAAAGTTGCATCGTATAAGCTATTTAATTTATTGGTTATAAACAGTTAACGAAACAATTTTACTTTTATTATTGGTTAACCAAAATAATTTTATGTTTTTCTATTAATTTACGCATATTTATAAGTGCATAACGCATTCTACCCAGAGCTGTATTAATGCTAACGCCAGTGTTTTCGCTTATTTCCTTAAAGCTCATATCTTTATACATACGCATTACTAAAACTTCTTTTTGCTCTTCAGGAAGTTCGTTAATTAACTCTCTAACATCATTATAAATTTGTTCTTGTATAATTTTTTTCTCGGCATTTAAGCTTCCATCACCTAAAACAGAAAAAATATCGAACTCATCTGTATTTTTAAAATTTGGCATTCTATTATTTTTTCTAAAATAATCAATCACCAAATTATGAGCAATTCTCATCACCCATGGTAAAAACTTTCCTTCTTCGTTATATTTTCCTTTTTTTAAAGTTCTAATTACTTTAATAAAAGTATCCTGAAAAATATCTTCAGTAACATCTTTATCTTGAACCTTACTGTATATAAAACTAAATAAACGTTGTTGATGTTTTTTAATTAAAACACCTAAAGAAGCTTCATTTCCCTGAATATAATCGCTAACAAGAATACTATCTAGAGTTAATTTTTTACGCATCATAATTACTTTTGAAAAGCTAGAAGGCTTCTCTTCTTATTATTTTATTAATAATTTAAAAGTAATTTTTATCTATATGCGTCTAATTTTGTGTAGTTTATGAATTACAAATATGGATATTATTTTTTAATCGAACAAACTTTTTATAAAAAAAGATTTTACACTACATAATAAGAGTTTATTTTTTGGTAAATTTATACCTTATATTTTTTTGATACATGAAGACCGATATTTCCAAAGTAAATCCGAAAGAAAACATCATAATTAAAGGAGCTAGACTCCATAATTTAAAAAATATTGATGTTGTAATTCCTAGAAATAAATTAGTTGTAATTACTGGTTTATCTGGTTCTGGAAAATCTTCTTTAGCTTTTGATACTTTGTATGCAGAAGGTCAAAGACGTTATGTAGAAAGTTTAAGTTCTTATGCACGTCAGTTTTTAGGAAAATTACACAAACCAAAAGTAGATTATATCAAAGGAATTGCGCCTGCAATTGCAATAGAGCAAAAAGTAAATTCTACAAACCCACGTTCTACAGTTGGTACATCAACAGAAATTTACGATTACATTAAATTATTATATGCAAGAATTGGAAGAACCATCTCTCCTATTTCTGGGCAAGAAGTAAAAAAAGATACAGTTTCCGATGTTGTAAACTTTATAAAAAAGTTTGAGCAGAAAACGAAATTGCTATTATTAGCTCCTGTTACAATTAATGAAGATCGCGATTTAAAAACGGTTCTACAAGTTTTAGAACAACAAGGTTATGCGCGTTTAAAATGGAATGATAAAGTTTACAGAATTGGAGATTTCCCTCAAAAAGATTTCAAAAACGAAGCTTTATTTTTAGTGGTTGATAGAATTGTAACTAAAGATGATGAGGATTTTTACAACAGATTGGCAGATGCAATTCAGACTGCTTTTTTTGAAGGAAAAGGAATTTGTTTTATCGAGAATTTAGCAGATAATAAAGTGTCTGAATTTAGCAATCAGTTCGATTTAGATGGAATGTCTTTTCTCGAACCAAACACGCACTTGTTTAGTTTTAACAATCCTTATGGAGCTTGTCCAACTTGTGAAGGTTATGGAAATGTAATTGGTATTGACGAAGATTTGGTAATTCCTAACACTGGTTTATCAATTATGGAAGATGCTATTTTTCCTTTTAAAACGCCCTCTTACATTCATTATAAAGAAGATTTAATTGATGTTGCATATAAGTTTGATATTCCAATTCACAAACCTTGGTTTCAGTTAACAGAAAAACAACAAGAATTAGTTTGGTCTGGAAATAAGAGTTTTAATGGAATTCAACATTTTTTTACGGTTTTAGAAGAAAAAAGTTATAAAATTCAGAATCGAGTAATGTTGTCTCGTTATCGAGGAAAAACGAAATGTACTACTTGTAATGGCAAGCGTTTGCGAAAAGAAACCGATTATGTAAAAATAAATGAAAAGACAATTTCTGACTTGGTAACACTTCCCTTAGATGAATTATCTGTCTTTTTCAAAAATTTAAAATTAGATAAATACGAAGAGAAAATAGGTAAACGTTTGTTGACGGAAATTAATAATCGACTACAATTTTTAACGAATGTTGGTTTGAATTATTTAACTATCAATAGAACTTCTAACACACTTTCTGGTGGGGAAAGTCAGCGTATAAATTTAGCAACTTCGTTAGGAAGTTCACTTGTAGGTTCTATGTATATTCTAGATGAACCTAGTATTGGTTTGCATCCAAAAGATACAGAAAGATTAATTGGCGTTTTAAAAGATTTGCGTGATTTAGGCAACACAGTTGTGGTTGTGGAGCATGATGAAGATATTATGAAAGAGGCTGATTATATTATAGATATTGGCCCAGAAGCAGGAACTTTTGGTGGACACGTAGTTGCAGAAGGAACGTTTAAAGAAATTCTAAAATCCGATTCTTTAACTGCACAATACTTAAATGACGATTTACGAATTGAAGTTCCAACAAAACGTAGAACATCAAAAAATAATATTCAGATAATTGGCGCTAGAGAACACAATTTAAAAAATATAGATGTTACTTTTCCACTAAATTGTTTATCCGTAATTACTGGAGTTTCTGGTTCTGGAAAAAGTACTTTGGTAAAGAATATTTTATATCCATCAATGCAAAAAAAGTTGAATGGTTATGGAGATAAAATTGGACAACATACAGATATTAAAGGAAGTTTTGAAACGATAAAACATGTAGAATTTATAGATCAAAATCCAATTGGGCGTTCTTCTCGTTCCAATCCTGTAACATATATAAAGGCTTATGATGATATTAGAGCATTATTCTCAAATCAGAAATTATCAAAAATAAGAAACTATAAGCCCAAACATTTTTCTTTTAATGTTGAAGGTGGACGTTGCGAAGTTTGTAAAGGTGAAGGAGAGGTTACAATTGAAATGCAATTTATGGCAGACGTCCATTTAGAATGTGATGTTTGTAATGGAAAACGTTTCAAAAAAGAAGTTTTAGAAGTTAAATTTGATGGAAAATCTATTGACGATATTTTAAATTTAACTATTGATGATGCTGTAGAATTTTTCTCTGAAAACTTAGTAACTAAAATCGCGCAAAAACTAAAACCTTTACAAGATGTTGGTTTAGGATATGTGCAATTAGGACAATCTTCTTCTACGCTTTCTGGAGGTGAAGCACAAAGAATAAAATTGGCTTCGTTTTTAGTAAAAGGAAACACTAAAGATAAAGCCCTGTTTATTTTTGATGAACCTACAACAGGTTTACATTTTCACGATATTCAGAAATTATTAGCTTCTTTTAATGCATTAATCGATAAAGGACATTCTATTATTGTAATTGAGCATAATATCGAACTCATAAAATGTGCAGATTATATAATTGATTTAGGTTTAGAAGGAGGAAAAAATGGAGGTAAATTGATTTTTCAAGGAACTCCAGAAGAATTAGCTAGAAATAAAGAGTCTTATACTGCTAAATATTTAGCGGAGAAATTGGTGTTTTAATTGATAGAAAATATGAAATTCAACAAAAAATAAAATGCTAAAAAACTTAACCAACGAACAAAAAGTAAATTATGTAAGAATTTTATCAATTCTTGCAGTTTTGGTTTTAATGATGTATGCTCCAAAATTATGGCTTACTACTAAAGTTTTTCCTGTAATTCCTTTGTTTGATTGGTTGCCAATACCTACTGCTCCATTTGATTATATTCTAGCTGGTTTCTTTTTTGTTATTCAAGTTCTTTATATTTTTCAGAATAAAAGATGGCAAGGTTGGTTGGTTGTTTTACTTTATCTTTTATTAGCGTTAATCGACCAAAACAGGCTTCAGCCCTACTTTTACCAGAGTTTTTTAACCATATTTGCAATAGTGATTTTTCCTAAAAGTGCGGATGCAAAAAAAGTTTTGTATGCTGTTATTCTTATCTTTTTTGCTACTTATTTTTGGAGTGGAATTCAGAAAGTAAATGAAGCTTTTTACATACAGTGGTTAAGTGCTTTAGAAAAACACTTTAGTTTTTTACCTCAATGGTTTTTAGTTGCTTTCACTTATGCAGTTCCATGGTTAGAAGCAAGTATGGGAATTTTATTATTATTTAATAAAACTCGAAAATTTGGCGTGTTTTTTATTTTATCTATGCACGGCATTATTACTGTTTTACTCTTTTATTTAGGTTATGGCTATAACGTAGTTCCTTGGAACATTCAGAATATGATAAGTGTAGTTGTCTTATTTTGGACTTTAAAAACTTCAAATGCTTTAGAGTTTTTCTTAAAGTTTTTTAACAAACAAAAAGTTGCAATTTTAGTTTTTACCGTGTTTTTACCTTTGGCAAATAACCTTACTGGTTTTTATGACAATTTACTTTCTTTTCATTTTTTTACGGCAGATTTAAACTATTACAATGTTTTTATTAACGAAGAGTTAGAAGATGCTTTGCCAGATCATATTCAGCGTTTTTATCGTTATGAAAACGGAAAAGCATATCTACAAATGAATGAATGGGCACAGTATGATAATAAAGTGCTGTTTTATCCAGAAGAGCGAATTATTAATTTTATGGATAATTATTTACGCTCTTTTGCTGAAAATCCTAATGAGGAAGGATTAACAGAACTGGTTAATTACAATAGAGTTATTAAAGAATAATTTAATTGTAAGGTTTACTTCTGGCAAAATTCTCATAATAAAAACGAATTCTAATTCATCCTTCACGAATTCTAAAACAGCCAATATTTAACTTCAGTTCAAGACTACTTTTACAGTGTATTAACATTAAAAAAGTAGAAACCATGAGAACATTCATTAAAAAATCAGTATTTGTAGCAAGTGTAATTTTAGCAACAAGTTCATTTATAAGTTGCAATAATTCAGAAGAAAAAACAACTCCCAAAATTGTAGAAACTGCAAAATTAGATACACCAGTTTTAGCAGAAGAAGAATTAATAATTTATCAAAAACCAATTGTCTTTATTGCTGGTTTCGATAAAGGAAACGAAACATTTTATTCTACTTCTAGAAATTACTTTAAAGAAAAAGGTTACAAAGTTATAGACGGACAATACTCTTTAGAAGAAATTATTATTTGGCTTAACAATAACGCAAATAAAAACAGTAAGTATAGCGAAATTCATATTGTAAACAAAAGCAATCCTTACAAAGGAATGAATTTAGAAACCATTGTAAGGGGAGATAAAATTACAGCAGAAACCTTAAGAAAAACAATAACTCAAGGAACTTTACCAACATTAAAAAACGTAGTAAACAACAACTCTAAAATTGTATTTCATGCATCTGGTTTAATAGAAAACAAAGAATTAATAAAAACATTAAAAGATGCTTTTTCTGCAACAGAATTGCCAAAAGTAATTGCCTCACCATACCACACAATTTTTGGTGGTAAGTTTGCAAACCATTATTTAGCAAAGCCTCATTACGTGTTTTACCCTACAGCAAATTCGCCAGGAATAACAGATTTATCTAAAGAAATTGCTAGAAAATATCCAGAAGAAAAAGATATAGATTGGTATGATGCTTTAAATAATGAGGAAGAAAGATATGTTGGAGAGGCATATACAACTCAATTTAGTATTCCTGTTCAATGGGAGTTTGATTACCATAATTCAGATGATGAAGTACCAACTTTTACAATGCAAGAAGAAGTTATGGATTGGATAGAACAAAATGAAGAATTAATGGCAGATTTAGAAAAATACAATCTTCCTTTAGAAAAATTTAGATGGAATTGGTCTGTAAAAAACAGCAAATTAATTATTAGAGGAAGAACAACTGCATTGTGTGTATTAAAACCATTAATTAAACCTTATGGAGATTTAAAACACATAGAACCAGATACAAATAACAAACGTTTGTATGCGATGAAATAGTAAATGGAATGGAAATTGTAGGTTGATAAACGTCATTACACTCAATTAAAAATGGTGTAATGACGTTTTAATTAGTAAGTTTGTTATCATGAAAATGTTTTCTAAAATCTTAATTTTATTGTTATTTTTTATTACTGTTGATGGAATATCTCAACAAAATAAATTACAGCATTTTACCACAGAAAACGGTTTACCAAGTCTAACTATTAATGATATTTTACAAGACGAAATTGGTTATTTATGGTTGGCAACAAATAAAGGTTTAGTTCGTTTTGATGGAGATGAATTTAGGCATCTTGCAACCCATAGTTTATCTAAAGTAAATTCTCTTTTTTTTAAAAATGAAATACTTTTTATTGGTCAAGAAAAAGGTCTTTTTAAATATCAAAACAGAAAATTCTCCTATTTAGGAAATGAAAAAGTTTTAAAAATTATTTCTATTGATAATAGAATAATACTTGGTACAACAGAAGGGATTTATGAAGTAAAAGAAGATTATTTACAACCTTTACAAATAAACCCCAAAATAGATTTTACAATAATTTCTGATATTTATTTGCAGGAAAAATCAATATTAATAGCTACTAACAAAGGTTTGTGGTCAATAGATAAAATTTACAAACCTAGTAAAATTGACAAATTATTAGAAGGCAATATTGTTTCGGTACTTAAAAAAAATAATCATCTAATTGTAGCTACAAAAAATAATGGTATTAAAATTATTGATAAAAATAACGCAGTACAAATTATAAATAAAGAAAGTAAGATAGCATCAATAAAAAGTATTAATAACGAACTTTGGGTCAGTTCTCATGGAAATGGAATTTCTATATTTAATACAAACGATTTCACTTTTAAAAAAAGAATAAATAAGTATAATTCAGCTATTTCAAATGAAATAAATACGGTTTTTAAAGACAACCAAAATAATATTTGGATTGCCTCCAACAATAATGGCTTGTATAAATACAATAATAATTCAGTTGTAGATAATCAAAATAAGCCCAAACTTTTTATAGAAAAAATAGCAGTAAACTACAAAGGTTTAAACACTTTAAATTCAAAAAAAATTGAATTAAAACCTTCAGAAAACAATATCTCATTCAGTTATAAAACGGTTAACTTACAACAACCAAAAAATATTCAATATCGTTATAAATTAACAAGTGATTTTTCTCCTTGGAGTTCTAAAAATAATATTGAATTTGCTAATCTAAATCCTGGTAACTATACATTTACTGTTCAATCTAAAAATGGAAAAAATGTAAGCGAGCAAAAAAGTATATCCTTTTTTATAGATGCTCCAATTTATAAAAAAGCATGGTTTATAATTTTATGTTTTGCCTTACTTTTATTTGTTTTATCTCTTATTGTAGATATTTATATTAGAAAATTAAAGAAGAAAAATAAGCAAAAAATTACGCAACTTAAGTTTGAAAATCATTTGCTAACTTTAGAACAGAAAGCATTGCAATTACAAATGAATCCGCATTTTATTTTTAATGTTTTAAACGGAATAAAAGCTTTAGGAAATTCCGGTAATACCAAAGAATTAAACAAAACTGTTTCGCAATTTTCAATCCTTTTAAGGAGTGTTTTAAACAATTCTCGTTTAGATGAAATTAGTTTAAAAGATGAAATTGAAACCTTAACAAATTATCTAGATTTAGAACAAAAAATGAGTACTAAATCTTTTAATTACAAAATTGATACAAACCTTAATAATATTGATATTGAAGAAATTTTAATTCCGCCAATGCTAATGCAACCTTTTGTAGAAAATGCTATAAAACATGGCCTATCATTAGATAATAAAGGAGAAATAAATATCTTTTTTGAAGTAAAACAACATCATTTAGAATGTACAATAACTGATAATGGAATTGGGTTTCATCAATCAAAAAAAATAAATGATAAAACTTCTCATAAATCTGTAGCTTTAAAAATCACTAAAGAAAGAATCGAAAACCTATCTAAAAAAGGTTCTTTTAAGATTGAAGAAATAACAAAAGAAAAAACTGTTTTAGGAACAAAAGTTTGGTTTAAAATTCCATTAAAAACGGATTACTAAAATTAATATGAAAAGAAGAAAATTTATAAAAAAAACTATAATATCATCTTTGGGACTTGGATTAATTGGTGGTTTATATTCTTGGCAAATTGAACCTTTTTGGTTAGAGTTTGTAAAACTAAAAATGCCTATTAAAAACTTACCTAAAGATTTAATTGGTAAAACAGTTATGCAAATTAGTGATATTCATGTAGGAAATAGATTTAATTACAAATACATTATTGATTCATTTAAGAAAGCACAAGAATTTAAACCCGATTTCGTAGTTTATACCGGAGATTATGTTTCCTATGAAAATGAAGAACAATTTACTCAATTAGAAACTGTTTTAAAACATGTTGTAAAAGGAAATTTAGGAACTGTTGGTACTTTAGGAAATCATGATTATGGAAACAATTGGGCAGAACAAAATGTAGCAGATAAAATAACAAATCTATTAGAAAACTCTGGAGTTTCTATCTTAAATAATGAGGAAAAAAATATTAATGGATTAAATATTATTGGCTTAGATGATTTCCGGGGATTGAATTTTAATCCGAAGAAAATAATGTCTAATTATAATAAAACAAAAGCAAATTTAGTTTTATGCCACAATCCTGATGTTTGCGATTTAGATGTTTGGAATAATTATAAAGGTTGGATTTTATCTGGACACACACATGGTGGCCAAGTAAAACCTCCATTCTTAAATCCTCCAGTTTTGCCTGTAAAAAATAAAAAGTATAATGCCGGAGAAATAGATTTGAATGATGGAAGAAAACTATATATTAATAGAGCTTTAGGTAATTTACATCAAATAAGATTTAATGTAAGACCAGAAATAACAATTTTTGAATTAGAAAAAGAAATGTAATATGCAAAAATTAACCGCAATTATTGTAGAAGACAATCCTTTAGCATTAGAAATGTTAACGACAGATATTTCTAATAACCATAAAGAAATTGAAATCATAGGCACTGCAACATCAGTTGTAGAAGCAGCTAAATTATTACGCAAAAAACAACCAAATATTTTATTTTTAGATATAATGTTAGGTGATGGAACTGGTTTTGATATCTTGGAAATCTTTCATGATTTGCAATCTAAAATCATTTTTGTAACTGCAAGTGATGCTCATGCCATAAAAGCCTTTAAATTCTCTGCAATAGATTATATTTTAAAACCATATTCAGATTCAGATCTAGAAATTGCCATTGATAAAGTTAAAGATCAAATTCAACCAGATAAAGCGCAATTAGAAGTTTTACAGCAAGCTGTTACATCTCCTAACAACAAACCTAAAAAGATTTCTTTACATACTTCAGATAAGATAATTGTTGTAAATATTGTTGATATTATTCGCTGTAAATCAGACAATAATTACACAACATTTTATTTTAAAGATGGCTCTAAAATATTAGTTTCAAAAACATTAAAATATTACGCAGACATGTTAAAAGAAGTGGGTTTTTTAAGAGTACACCAAAGTCATTTAATAAATATAAAATACATAAAAGAGTTTATAAAATCTGATGGTGGTTATCTTTTATTAACTGACAAATCTAATGTTCCTGTTTCTGTAAGAAAGAAAGCAGAAGTTTTAGAAATTTTAAATAGTTATTAAGTTACTTTTCAAAATTATTCTTTTAAAAGATCTAATTCCAAATAAATGGATAAGAGATTTAATAGAAAAATCCCAATAATTTCTTATTGGGATTTTTTATGAATTTTTATTATGAATTAAGATTTATACGTTAAATCTAAAATGCATTACATCGCCATCTTTTACAACATAATCTTTACCTTCTACTCTCATTTTACCAGCTTCTTTCACTTTTGCTTCAGAACCATAAGCAACATAATCTTCGTAAGCAATTGTTTCTGCTCTAATAAATCCTTTTTCGAAATCCGTATGAATTACTCCTGCTGCTTGAGGTGCAGTAGAACCAATAGGAATTGTCCAAGCTCTAACTTCTTTTACACCTGCTGTAAAATAAGTCTGTAAGTTTAATAATTTGTACGCAGAACGCACCAAACGTGAAACTCCTGCTTCTTCCAAACCAATATCTGCCAAAAACATTTGACGCTCTTCATAATCATCTAACTCTGTAATGTCTGCTTCTGTACCAACTGCCAACACAATAACTTCTGCATTTTCATCTTTTACAGCTTCTCTTACTTTTTCAACATAATCATTACCAGAAACTGCTGAATTTTCATCAACATTACAAACGTATAAAACTGGTTTTAAAGTAATGAATTGTAATGGTTGTACAAATTCTAAATCTTTTTCAGAAAACTCTAAAGTTCTTACAGATTGTCCTTTTAATAAAGTTTCTTCAATTTTTAGTAAAACAACTAATTCTGCTTGTGCTTCCTTATTTCCAGTTTTTGCAGTTCTTTTTACTCTTTCAAGTCTTTTTTGAACCGTTTCTAAATCCTTTAATTGTAATTCAATATCAATTGTTTCTTTATCTCTAACAGGATCAATTGAATTATCTACATGAATAATATTATCGTTATCAAAACATCTTACAACATGTAAAATTGCGTCTGTTTCTCTAATATTAGCCAAAAATTGATTTCCTAAACCTTCTCCCTTACTTGCTCCTTTTACCAAGCCTGCAATATCTACAATCTCTACAGTTGCAGGTAAAACACGTTCTGGGTTTACCAATTCTTCTAACTTTTCAATTCTTTTATCTGGTACATTTACAACTCCTAAATTAGGTTCTATCGTACAAAATGGAAAGTTTGCACTTTGCGCTTTTGCATTTGATAAACAATTAAATAAAGTTGATTTTCCTACGTTTGGTAATCCTACAATTCCGGCTTTCATTATAATAAATTTTGCGAGTGCAAATATAGTTTTTTTTGATTCAATTTGTTCAATAAAAAAATCCTGAATTTCTTCAGGATTTTAAACTTTATAATGAATAACAATTATTCATTGTGCATAAACTTCTGCTTTTCTAATAATTCTGCTTCAGTTTCCACATTATCATCATCTGGCACACAACAATCTACAGGACAAACTGCAGCACATTGTGGCTCTTCATGAAATCCTTTACATTCTGTACATTTATCTGCAACAATGTAATAAATTTCATCTGAAACTGGTTCTTGATCTTCGTCTGCATTTACAGTTTTACCATTTGGTAATACTGCACTTCCGCTTAAATCTGTACCATCTGAATATTTCCAATCGTCTGCACCTTCGTAAATTGCTGTATTAGGACATTCTGGTTCACATGCCCCACAATTTATACATTCATCTGTTATTATAATTGCCATAATTTTCTTTTCTAATTTGTACCTTTGCAGTTGCAAAAATAAAGCCAAATTAATAGACAACCAAAATAAATGAGTAATATTCAGAATAGAATTACCGCTTTTGCAAAATTAGGTGATTTTTTAAGTCAGTTTTCTCAAGTAAAGATTGATAAAAAAGAAAACATAGAACATAATGATTTGTTTTTTGATGGCTTTAAACATCAATTAAAAATTGCACAAGAAAATAATTCTTGGTTTACAAAAGAGAACTTATTGTTTTCTTTAGAAAGTTGGTCTAAAGCTTTAACTAAAAGCAATTTAGATAAATGGATTTCTAACAATAATATAAAAGTTGAAACTCCAAAAACAGTTGCTATTGTAATGGCTGGAAACATTCCTTTGGTTGGTTTTCACGACTTTTTATCGGTTTTAGTTTCTGGACATTCCGTTTTAGTAAAACAATCTTCTGGAGATAAACATTTATTACCTTTTTTATCAAAATATTTAGAATATGTTGAAGAAGAGTTTAAAGAAAATATAACCTTTACAGAACAAAAATTAGAAAACTTTGATGCTGTAATTGCAACTGGAAACGATAATACAGCTCGTTATTTCGAATATTATTTCAAAAATAAACCAAATATCATTAGAAAAAGTAGAAATTCTGTTGCTGTAATTACTGGAAATGAAACTGAAGAAGATTTAAAAAAATTGTCAGAAGATGTTTTTACATATTTCGGGTTAGGTTGTAGATCTGTTTCTAAATTGTATGTTCCTAAAGAGTACGATTTTAATAATTTCTTTAACGGAATGTTTGTTAATAAAGACATGATTAACAACGCTAAATACGCAAATAATTACGATTATAATAAGGCTGTATATTTAATGAGCGAATTCGATTTGTTGGAAAATGGTTTTTTAATGATAAAGGAAGATAAGAGTTACTCCTCTCCTATTGCTACCATTTTTTATGAATATTATGACAATGAAATCGACCTAAAAATAAAATTACATCAAGATAAAGAAAAAATACAATGTATTGTTGCTAAAGACTTTATAGAAAATGAAGTCCCTTTTGGCGAAACTCAAAATCCACAGTTATGGGATTATGCAGATGGAATTAATACATTAGAATTTTTATCAAAAATTTAAATAAAATGAAAAAACATAATTTTAGTGCAGGACCATGTATTCTGCCACAAGAAGTTTTACAAAAAGCATCTGAAGCAATATTAAATTTTAATGACGATAATTTATCATTAATAGAAATTTCTCATAGAAGTAAACCTTTTGTTGCTGTAATGGAAAAAGCTAGAAGTTTGGCTTTAGAATTATTAGGTTTAGAAAATAAAGGTTACAAAGCTTTGTTTTTACAAAGTGGTGCAAGTATGGAGTTTCTAATGGTTGCTTACAATTTATTGAATAAAAAAGCAGCATATTTAAACACAGGAACTTGGTCTGACAAAGCTATTAAAGAAGCTAAAGCTTTTGGAGAAGTTGTAGAAGTTGGTTCTTCTAAAGACAAAGGTTATAACTATATTCCTAAAGGTTATTCAATTCCAGAAGATGCAGATTATTTTCACTGTACAAGTAACAATACAGTTGCAGGAACACAAATGAAAGAGTTTCCTGAAACAAATATTCCTTTAGTTTGTGATATGAGTTCAGATATTTTTTCTCGTCAGTTAGATTTCGAAAAGTTCGATTTAATTTATGCTGGTGCACAGAAAAATATGGGGCCAGCAGGTGCAACTTTAGTTGTTATTAAAGAGGAAATTCTTGGTAAAGTAGAAAGACATATTCCTTCAATGTTAAATTATCAAATTCATCTTGATAAAGATAGTATGTTTAACACACCTTCTGTTTTTGCAGTGTATGTTTCTATGCTAACATTACAATGGTTAAAAGATTTAGGTGGAATTCCGTTTATTGAAGAAGTAAACAATAAAAAAGCAGCACTTTTATATGATGAAATTGATAGAAATCCGCTTTTTAAAGGAATTGTAGCCAAAGAAGATAGAAGTACAATGAATGCAACTTTTACTTTAACAGATGAAAGTTTAACCGAAACTTTCGATAATATGTGGAAAGAAGCAGGAATTAACGGATTAAACGGACACAGAAGTGTTGGTGGTTATAGAGCAAGTATGTACAATGCTTTGCCTTTATATAGCGTACAAGCTTTGGTTGATGTAATGCAAGAATTAGAAAGAAATAATTAGAATAATATTTTGAAATATTGAAAATGTAATAGTTTTTGAATATTTCAATTTTTGAATGACTGAATAGATGATGAAAATATTAGCAAACGATGGAATTTCTCAAAGCGGAATAGACGCTTTAGAAAAAGGAGGTTTTGAAGTAATTACCACTAAAGTGGCACAAAATCAATTAGAAAACTATATAAACGAACATAACATTGATGCAATTTTAGTAAGAAGCGCAACTCAAGTTCGTCAAGAATTAATTGATGCTTGTCCGAGTTTAAAGTTAATTGGACGTGGTGGAGTTGGAATGGATAATATTGATGTTGAATATGCACAAGACCAAGGTTTGCATGTTATAAATACACCTGCAGCTTCATCAAGTTCTGTAGCTGAATTAGTTTTTGCGCATTTATTCGGAATGGCAAGATTTCTACATTCTTCCAATAGAGAAATGCCTTTAGAAGGAGATTCTCGTTTTAAAGAATTAAAAAAAGCATATTCTCAAGGTACTGAATTACGTGGGAAAAAAATTGGTATTATCGGTTTTGGAAAAATCGGACAAGAAGTTGCTAAAATTGGTTTAGGTTTAGGAATGCAAGTAATTGCAACTGATGAAATGATTACAAGTGCTCCAATTTCTTTAGAGTTTTTCAACGGACAAAAAGTTACTTTTAATATAGATACTGTTGATAAAGATGATTTATTGAAAGAAGCAGATTTTATATCATTACATGTGCCTGCACAAGAAGATTACATTATTACAAGTGATGAAATAGAAAAAATGAAAGATGGTGTAGGTATCATAAATACAGCTAGAGGAGGAATTATAAATGAAGTAGATTTAGTAAAAGCTATAGAAAGTGGTAAAGTTCAATTTGCTGGTTTAGATGTTTTTGAAACAGAACCAACACCTGCTGTTCAATTATTAATGAATCCAGAAATGTCTTTAACGCCACACATTGGTGCTGCAACTATAGAAGCTCAAGACAGAATTGGTACAGAATTAGCGAGTCAGATTATTGCTTTATTAAAGAATTAAAATTTTTGAAACTTAAAAATGATTAAAGAAAATCTATCAAAAATAAAACAATCTATTCCAGAAAGTGTAACTTTAGTTGCTGTTTCTAAAACCAAACCTGTGGAAGATTTGCAAGAGGCTTATAATGCTGGTCAGCGTATTTTTGGTGAGAATAAAATTCAGGAAATGGTTGAGAAGTTTGATGTTTTACCAAAAGACATTCAATGGCACATGATTGGTCATTTACAAAGTAATAAGGTAAAATATATGGCGCATTTTGTAGATTTAATTCATGGAGTAGATAAATTTTCTACTTTAAAAGAAATTAACAAACAAGCAAAAAAACACAACAGAGTTATTAATTGTTTGTTACAAGCAAAAATTGCAAAAGAAGAAACAAAATTTGGTTTGTCTTTTAATGATATTGAAGAAATTCTAAATTCATCAGAATTAAAAGATTTAAAAAATATAAAAATTGTTGGTTTTATGGGAATGGCAACATTTACAGAGAATCAAGAGCAATTACAAGAAGAATTTTCAGCATTAAAAAACTTCTTTGATACACAAAAAATAAATATTGAAGCAGAAAATTGTCAATTAAAAACTTTATCTATGGGAATGAGTGGAGATTTTAAATTGGCAATCGAAAATGGAAGTACTATGGTTCGCGTAGGAAGTTCTATATTTGGCAATAGAAACTATAATTAGTAATTTTCCCCGATAAGAAGACAATTTGTACGCAATATTAGACATTGAAACAACTGGAGGTAAGTTTAATGAAGAAGGCATTACAGAAATTGCTATCTATAAATTTGACGGACATGATGTTGTAGACCAATTTATTAGCTTGGTAAACCCTGAAAAAGAAATTCAGAAATTTGTAGTAAAGTTAACTGGTATTAATAATAACATGTTACGCAATGCACCTAAATTCTATGAAGTTGCAAAAAGGATTGTAGAAATTACCAAAGATTGTACTTTAGTTGCACATAATACTTCTTTCGATTATAGAATTTTAAGTACAGAGTTCGAACGTTTAGGTTACGAATTCAATAGAAACACACTTTGTACGGTAGAATTGAGTCAAGCTTTAATTTTAGACCAACCTTCTTATAGCTTGGGGAAATTAACCAGAGCTTTAGGAATCCCAATGACAGATAGACACAGAGCTTCTGGAGATGCTTTAGCAACAGTGCAGCTTTTTAAAATTTTATTAGAAAAAGACACCAATAAGTCCATTATACAAAGTTCTGTAAAATATCATGACAGAAGGTTAGAAAAAGAAAGACTTCAAAAATTAATAGATGAATCTCCAAAACTTCAAGGGGTTTATTATATACATGATTCTGAAGGAAAAGTAATCTTTATTGGTAGAGGAAAAAATATAAAAGCAGAAGTAAATAAATTGTTTTTAAAAACAACTAAAAGAGCCATAAAGATACAAGATAGAGCGACTTCAATTTCTTTTGAAAAAACTGGAAATGAACTTTTTACAAGATTAAAATACTATATTGAATTAGAAATTTTATCGCCTAAATTCAACTTTAAAAAAGAAAGAAAAACTATAGCTCAAGATTTTAATAATAATGATTTTATTATTTTTGATAAAGGGAGAGAAATAGAAGAAAATGCAGTTATTTTAATAGAAAATAACGAAGTTACAAGTTTTGGCTACACTAATTTAGCATATCAAGAAAATAGATTAGATATCTTAAAATCTGTTCTTACACCTGTCGAAAATAAAAAACTCTGTAAAACTATTATTAAAAATTATTTGAATAAAAATAATGTTCAGAAAATTGTTAGACTTTAAATGAAGAAAATAAACTTACTCATACTACTCCTATTTACAACACTAATCGTTGCACAAAAAAAGAAATCTTCTAAAATGGGACAAAGCACTTTAGAAGAATTAAAAATGACAGTTTACGAGAAAGATTCTACTGCTTCTGCTGTAGTTTTATATGAACATGCAAATCGTTATCCAGATAATAATAAGAGAGAAATACCAAGAACAGATTATTATTTTAGAATAAAAATTTTTAATAAAGCTGCTTTCGACAAAGCTAACATTGCGATCAACCTTTATAAAGAACAAAAAATATTAGATGTAAGTGCCGTTACTTACAATTTAACTGAAATTGGTACAATAGAAAAAACTAAACTTCAAGAGAAAGATATTTTTACAACAAAAGAAGGAAAAAATTGGACTGTTAAAAAATTTACACTTCCAAATATTAAAGAAGGAAGTGTTATAGAGTATAAATACAGTGTCTCATCTCCTTATTTAGGTATTGATGATTGGGAGTTTCAATCTGATATACCAAAAATAAAAAGTGATTATGATGCTTCCATTTTAGGAAATTACAAATACAATATAAAAATTGTTGGTTTTTTAAAACTGAATAAAGATAAGCCTTCAGTAGATAAGAAGTGTGTGTATATTGATGGTTTAGGAGAGGGTGCATGTGCAGTTTATTCTTACGGAATGAATAATATTCCTGCTTTTAAAGAAGAAGATTACATGTTAAGTAAGAAAAACTACATTTCTAAACTTACTTTCGATTTAAAGTCAAGTACAGGCTACGATGGTTCTATTAAAAACTACGCAACAACATGGAAACAGGCAGACAAAACATTAAAAGATCAATTCTTTAATAATCAAACTTCTAAAAAGAATTATTTTAAAAGAAGAATTCCTGAAACAATTTTAACAACAGAAAACACTTTAGAAAGAGCCAAAAAAGTATTTAACTTTATTAGAAATCATTATACATGGAATGATAAAAATTGGACAAATGAAGATGCTAAAGTAAAAGAAGCTTTTGATGATAAATCTGGTGATGTTGGTGAAATAAATTTGTCTTTATACAACAGTTTACAAGCTGCAGATATAAAAGCAAATTTAGTTGTTTTATCAACAAGAAATAATGGTGTAACTACCAAACTTTTTCCTGTAATTTATGATTATAACTATGTAATTGTAAAAGCAATAATTGATGATAAAGAATATTTTTTAGATGCAACAGATAAATTTTTACCTTTTGGGCAAGTACCAATAAAAGCTTTAAATGGTGAAGCTAGAATAATAGATTTTAAAGGAAAAAGTTCTTGGGTTGGTTTGCAACCAAAAATTAAAAGTTCTAAAAACATTACTGCAAAATTATCTTTAAGTGAAGATGGTGAATTCTCTGGAAATCTAATTATAAGAAGAAGTGGTTATTTTGCAGCCAACCAAAGAAAAAAAATTTCTTTAACTAATGAAAATGATTATTTACAAGATTTTGAGTCTAAAAATCCAGATTTAGAAGTTGATGAGTATAAAGCAGTTGATACAGAAAATTTAGAAAAACCTTTATTAGAAATTTTTAAAATAAAACTAATAATGGATGAAGATTTAGCAAATAAAACACGTATAAATCCTATTTTTTTTGACAGAGTTAAAGAAAACCCTTTTAAACTAAAAGAAAGAAATTATCCCGTAGATTTTGCATATCCTAGAAAACAAAACTATCTTCTTAATTTAGAAATTCCAGAAGGTTATACCATTACGCAACTTCCAGAAAGCAAAGCTATTTCTCTACCAAATAAGGCTGGTTCCTTCATTTTTAAAACTATTAAAAAAGGGAATATTGTAAATGTCTATTTGCGTCTAAATATTTCAAAAAGAATATTTCAAGTATCAGAATATTATGCTTTAAAAGAGTTTTATAAACAAATAATTATTTCTGAAAACTCTTACATTGTCATAGAAAAAAAACCATAAAACATAGATTAATAACCTTTTAACTTTAAAAATACGTCAAATGACGTATTTTTTTTTGCGCTAATTATTGTGAGTTTTGTAGGGTAACACTAAAACGCACAAAATGAAAAAACTTTCCACACTTATAGTATGCCTGTTTTTATCAGGTTTACTATTGTCACAAGAAGAAGATTTGGGCACAGGATTAAAGTTTAACAAAGCACTTTATGAAGCAATTCCACAATCTGTACCTCTAATAACAAGAAGTTACCAAGCATTACCTTCTAATTTTAGTTTAAAAGGCTACACTCCCACTCCAAAAAGTCAAGGTCCACAAGGTTCTTGTGTTGGTTGGGCAACAGGTTATGGAGCAAGAACAATTGCAAATGCTATAAAAAATGGTTGGCAGAACAATAGAGCAAAAATAGACCAGAACACTTTTTCTCCATCCTATATCTATAATCAAATTAGATTAACAAATGACTGTAAAGGTGCTTACATAGAAAAAGCAATGAATCTTATGGCAACAGATGGTTCTGTTAAAATGTCAGACTTCCCTTACGATTATAGATCCTGTGTTAAAAGTCCATCTTCGGTGACACGCTCAAAAGCAAAAAACCATAAAATTCTTTCTTTTGAAAGGTTAGATAAATGGACAAACTCTTACAATGCTACTTTAGTGGTTAAAGTAAAAAAAGCCTTAGTTAATAAAAACCCAGTTGTTATAGGTTTGTATAATTACAATAGTTTAAAAACTGATCAAAATTTTGTTTGGATTCCTAATTCCGGTACAAATGGTCATGCAATGGTTGTTGTTGGGTATGATAATAATAAAGCAGGTGGCTCTTTTGAAATTATGAATTCTCACGGTTATGGATTTGCAAACAAAGGTTTTTTCTGGATAAAATATGATGATTTTATTAGACAGGTAAAGACTTTATACGTTCTGGTTGATAAAACATCAGACAACAACAGCAACGATATTAAAAATAATAATACTTACGCATACAATAAATTGGGTGGAGAACTTACCTTAAAGTTAAGTAATGGTAGCAATATGCCAATAAGTTTAGCGGATGAAGCAACTAGGAATTTTAATATTGTTAAGGCTACAAAAACAACTTATAAAGTAGATAAATCTTATACATCTGGAACACAATTTAGAATTTACCTTAAGAACAAACAACGTGGTTATGTTTATTTAATTGGATATGGTTCATCTGACAAATCTGTAAATAAATTATATCCTTTTGCAAATTTTAGCGATTATTTTAATTACACTAATAGTGAAATTGCGTTGCCAAATGAAGATTATTTTATAGAGTTTGATAACAAACCTGGTAGAGATATTTTATGCGTTTTATACAGTAAAGAAAAACTAGATATTAACAGTATAATTAGCAAAGCTAAATATGGTTCTGGAGATTTTGTTTCTAGAGTTAAACAAGCATTATCCTACAAAATGTTTAAAGGTTCTGATATTACTTTTAGCAAAAATGAAATTTCCTTTAATGCTACTTCTAAAAGTTCATCAGCTAAAGTTGTGCCAATTTTTATAGAAATGAATCACCAATAAAATTATTATGAAAACTCTAAAAAACATAGTGTTCGTCTCATTATTAATTACTTATAGTGTATTTGGACAATCTAATAATTACATATATCAAGAAAATTTCGACAATAAAGGCAATTGGCCAATTGGCAGTAATGATATAAGAGATTTAAACGTTTTTAATGGTCGTTATTATTTCGAACACAAAAGAACAGATAAATCTTGGAGAATTTCTACCACGGATTTTAATTTAGATACTTCAAAAGATTTTGAAATTGAAACCTCTATCCAGAAAATTTCTGGAATCGACAACTCTGGCATTCAATTTTTATACGACTTTAAAGATGATAGTAATTACAAAGAATTAGGTTTTAGTTCTAATGGATATTTTAGAATTGCAGAATCTGTAAATGGCACTTATTCCAATATTAAAAAATGGGAGAAGTCAGACAAAATAAAAACAGGAAATTATGGTGTTAATAATCTAAAAGTTACTAAAAAAGGAAATTCTCTAACGTTTTATATCAACGAAAAAGAGATTTACACCATGCCTTATAAAAGTTTTGTTGGGAAACAAATTGGGGTTGCAATTTTTAAAAACCAGAAAATCTCAATCGATTATATTAGCGTAAAACAAAGTACATCAGTAATAAATAATAACACCAATAATTCCACTGTTTTGTACGATAATTTCTACTCAAACAATAACTCTTGGGCAGTACAAAATAATGATGAAGCTACTTTAGAAATTTCTAATGGTAAATATTATTTCGAATACAAAGATGTAAAAGGCTTTACCTCTACAAGAATAATAGATTTAGATAATACAAAAGATTTTAAGATAGAAGCATCATTTCAAAAAATTAATGGAATTCAGAATAATGGTTTTGGTTTAGTTTTTGGGCGTGAAGATGGAGGCAATCAAAATCAATTTTTTATTGCTCCTAGTGGAAGTTTTGCAATTGATGAATATAAAAACAGCAAATTAAATAGCCTTAAAAATTGGACAGCATCTTCTGCCATAGAAAAAGGAAATCTTGGTAAGAATAAGTTAACAATAGAAAAAATAAACAGCACTTATAATTTTTACATTAATAAAACTAAAGTACACACTGCCTACAATTTAACTTTTTTTGGCAAAAGACTGGGGTTTGTAGTTTTTGATAAACAGAAAATAGCAATAGACAATATTAGCGTAACCTATTTAGACCAAAACATAGATAATATAAACACGAATCTTAATTTTGAAAAAAATCTTGTTTTAAATGAAAATTTTGACAATAGTATTAATCAATGGACAGAACAAGACAATGAAGACACACGTTTTAGATTGTCTAACGGAAAATATTACCTTCAACATAAAAAACCAGATAAAGGTTGGTCTTCAAATATTAGTAAACATTTTGATAGCTCTAAAAATTTTGAAATAGAAACTAAAATTGATAAAATTAGTGGTGTTACCAACAATGCATACGGAATAATGTGGGGTTTAGATGGTGGTAATAGCTACAGATTTTACTTAACCGCAACAGGATATTATAAAATAGTTAGAACGGTAAATGGTAATGAAGAAATAATTACAAAATGGACTAAATCTTCAACTATCAATCAAAATAATGGAGCTTCTAATACCATAAAAATTAGAAAAGAAGGAGAACTATACACCTATTACATTAATAATAAACATGTTACAAAAACAGATTTCGAGCCATTTTACGGAGATAGAATTGGGTACATTGTTTATAATAATCAAGAAATTGCTGTAGATTTTTTAAAAATCAACCTTCTTAAAAGCAATACAAACAACACTGTTGTAACTAATAAAAAACTTACGCTTCCTTTGTATGACACCTTCAATGGAAATACTAATAATTGGAATTTAGAAGATTCTGATGATTATTCTGCTGCAATTACAAACGGAAAATTAATGCTTCACAAAAAGAAAAAAGGAGGCATTTTTATTAGTAAAGATGTAGAAATAAACACAACAAAAGATTTTATAATTGAAACCTCTTTAAGCAGGGTTAGAAATTCTACAGAAGGTTTGTATGGTATTACTTTTGGAAGAAAAAACTCTTCTAACGAATACACTTTTCTACTATCTGGTAATGGAAGTTATATGTACAGAAAGTTCGATAATGATGAGTACAAAAAAATTATTCCATTTACAGAATCATCAGCAATTAAAACTGGTTTAAATGAGTTTAACAAAATTAAAATTGTAAAAACAGGAAGCTTATTACGTTTCTATATTAATGATGTATATGTAAACGAAACTCCTTTTGAGCCTTTCTTCGGTAATAAATTTGGATATACTATTTATTACGATAAAAAAATTGCCATAGATCATTTAGACATTAAATACCAAACATCTACAAGTTTTAATAATCCACCAATTGTAGTAATTACCTCGCCAAATGTAGAGGAAGAAAGAGGTTTTAAAATTGTTGAAGCAAAAAGAATTCAGGTTCGAGGAAAAGCAACAGATACTGATGGTATTTTCGAAATTACCGTAAATGGTGTAGAAGCTAGTGTTTCTGAAGATGGAAGTTTTATTGCCAATGTTCCCTTAAAATATGGAAAAAACGATCTAATAGTAAAAGCTACCGATTTAAAACAAGCTTCTTCTACAAAAACATTTACCATAAAACGTAATTCTCCAGAAATAGATAATTCTGTAACTACAGACAATACTACCGAAAAATTAGACATTGGTTTTGGCAAATACCATGCACTAATAATTGGAGTAAGCACTTATAAAGATGAAACCATAGACGATTTAAAAGGAGAACCAACTAAAGATGCACAAGCGCTAGCAGATTTATTAATTAGAAAGTACAGTTTTGATACACAAAATGTAACTGTATTAAAAAATCCTACCGAAAATCAGATAATTAAAGAGTTTTATAATTTAAGAAAAAAGGTAGGTAGAAATGATAATGTTGTTATTTTCTACGCAGGTCATGGAAATTACGATAAAGTAAGTGAAAAAGGTTACTGGATGCCTTCTGATGCAGAAATGGAGTTCGAAGGAAATGTAATTTTAAACACAAGTATTGTTTCATATATTAAATCGATAAATTCTAAACATACCCTATTAATTTCTGATGCTTGCTTTAGTGGTAGTATTCTAACAAAAAACAGAAGTTTTAGTAATGCATCTAATGCTGTAAAAGCAAAATACTCTTTGCCAAGTAGAAAAGCAATTACAAGTGGTGCTTTAGAAACTGTACCTAATAAAAGTGTTTTTATGGAATACTTACTAAAAAGATTAGAAAGCAACCAAAACACATATCTTTCTGCTGGGCAATTATTTAATATGATAGAAGATCCAATAATTAATAATCCAAGAGGAGATAAAATTCAAAGACCAATTTACGCGCCCATAAGTAGAACTGGTGATGAAGGTGGAGATTTTATTTTTATTAAAAAGAATTAAACTTCATTATATCAATAATAATTAATATTTTAGCTCCTGATAACTTATGAATCAGGAGCTTTTAATTTTACAATTTCAACAAAAGGACGTTAAAGCCTATGAAAAACTATACAATATGTATTGTGATAGTATTTCTGGTGTAGTTAATACAATAGTAAAAAACGATGATGTTGCGCAAGAAATTACGCAAGACGTTTTTATAAAAGCTTGGAATAAATCCGATACTTACTCTTCTAAAAAAGGACGTTTTTTTACGTGGATTCTTAACATAGCAAGAAATGCAGCTATAGATTATACGCGTTCTAAAAAATATAAACAGTCTAAACAAAACCTTAACGCAGATTTTTTCGTAGATATATTAGAAACCAGTCAGAGTTTAGATGATTCTACAGATGCTATTGGTCTTAGAGAGTTTGTAACCAAATTAGGTGAAAAATGTAAATCTGTTATAGAACTTTTATATTTTAAAGGATTTACACAGAAAGAAGCATCAGAAGAATTAGACATACCAATTGGTACTATAAAAACAAGAAATAGAACTTGTATAGGCGAATTACGTACTATGCTAGGAGTTTAATAAATGAATACAAAAGAATACATATCATCTGGAATTTTAGAACTGTACGTTGCAGGCTCGCTTTCTGAAAAGGAAAACGAGGAAGTGTATGCTGCAATTATAGCAAACCCAGAGTTATTAACAGAAGTTATATCTATAGAAAGTGCAATAGTTAAATTAACTGCTGCAGCTAAAAAAGACATTCCTTATTCTTTTAATGCTATTAAGAGTCAATTAGATATTGAAACTTCAAAAGTAATTCCAATTTCGAAACCAAAAACAAATTGGGCACAGTATTCTGGTTGGGCTGCAGCCATACTTATTGGAAGTATGCTAGTTTGGTCTGTTACACAGAATAACAATTTAAAAGAACAAATTGCAACAGAAAAAGAACAATTAGAAGAACAAATAGACAAAGCCTCTAACAGTTTAGCTGAAGCAGAAAAACTAATAACTGTCTTTAGAGATAAAGATATTATATCTGTTCCTTTAGCAGGACAAGCTGTATCTCCTAACTCTTATGCAAAAGTTTATTGGGACAAGAAAACAAACGCTATTTATTTAGACGCCAAAGGATTACCAGAACCACCTAAAGGAAAGGTTTACCAAGTTTGGTCTTTAAAATTAAGCCCTTTAACACCTACAAGTTTAGGAACTATAGATACTTTTACAGCGGATAACAATAAGATTTTTACCATAAACAATGCTAACGAATCTGAAGCATTTGGTATTACTTTAGAGCCAGAAGGTGGTAGTGAATCTCCTACTCTTGAACAATTATATACTTTGGGTGCAGTAGCTGCAACTCCTTAAAAAAATAAACTATTATTTAATTTTAAACCTCACTTTTTGTGAGGTTTTTTTTTGTTTTTAAAAACTATTTCTACGAATAAATTGTAATAAAATACTACTTAAATTTTAAGTATATTCTCATTAATAGTAATTCTCTTAATCACTTTATCTTGTAACATAAATGATATTGATTTAGAATCTAATAATGGATTTTACATTGGCAATACTTTTATAAAACTCCGCAGAAATATTTGGTTGATAAAAATATAGTGAAAGATCATATTAGTAATTTAACAATAATTATAAGTAACAAGTATTAATTGGTAGACAATATAAATTCTAGAATTGATTATTTATACATTGATTTTAGAGATGTAAATTTTAAAATTGGAGAAAAGGTTCTCTTTGATTATAGAATTACAGAAAATGCTTCTAGAGTTAATAATTTTATAGATTGAGGTACAAGATTACTTGATAATAGAAATACTAATTAGAATGTAACACAAATAAATATTAATATAAATTCGGTATCATCTACAAATATTGATCTAAATTTAACTCTTATTAGAGCAAATGATGATGTTTTAATAAAAGGGGAAGTACTCAAGTGAATATATAAATATAAGTGAACAAAAAATGCCCGCTACAATTAAGCAGCGGACACTTCATCCAACTAAAATTAACCAACAATGGTTAAAATCTTTCTTCCGTTTAAAAATCTATTTACTCTTATTTTAAACAATTACTATATAGGTAGAAGTAATTTAGTCTAAAACTGGTAACTCACAGTTGCTTTCGCAAAAAACGGAGTTCCTGGTGTAAAATGAATTTCTTCAACAGAATTTGTTTCATTTTGTAATCTACTTTCAGTAGCAAACTGTGTTTCGTTCCATGCAACATCAAAAATATTTTCGATAGCAACACCAAATGTTACGTCTTTCATTTTATAATTGATATTAAAATCTGTTACAAAATAACCGTCTGCAACAATAGAATAATCTTCGTTTGCTGGTCTATCATCTAAATAACGGTATCTTAATCCGCCAGAAAATTTCCCTAAATTATTAAACGATAATCCACCAGACATTGTAAAATTTGGCGCTAATGGAATGTAATTTTCTCCGTTAACATTTTCTAAACTTCTTGCTTTGGTTAAAGTGGCATCCGTATCAAAATATAACCAATCTGTAAATTGATAACGGACACCAAAATCCAACCCAAATCTTTCTGATTCTCCTGATGGCTCAACAATTCCTGCATCTCCAACATAGACAAATTCTTCTTCTGATAATAAATACCAAACTGCAGTATTTAATACTAAATTCTTTGTAGGTTTCCAAATATTTCCAAAATCTAAACCATAAGCTCTAGGTAATATTTTATCCGCATTTTGTTGTAAAACAACTCTTGCATCGTTAGAATGAAACCCAATTCCTGATTTTAAAAACCATTGTAAATTGTCATTTTGTGTGTATAAAAAATTCAACTTCGGATTTACTATGGCTTTTGTTTTTGTTAATGTTTCGTAGGTAGGGTTTAAAGCATCATTATATAAAAACTTAAAATAATCTAGTCTAACAGAAGGTGAAATTTTAAATTTTCCTATTTCGAATTCTGAATTAAAAAACGCATACATATTGGTTTGTTTTACGTTACCTAACTGAATTCTATCTAAAACTTCTCTCCTATTTTTTGTGTGCGATAATTCGTTGTCATTTACCAAATCATAACGCAATCCTGCTCCTTTTGTAAATTTTGCTTCAACGCTTCCATAATTTTTTGTGTTGATTATCTCTGCATTCATACCAAAAATATCTCTATTTTCAAATTGCTTAATCTGGTCTCCATTTACTGCATCATCCAAGAAAAAAGTAAAGTTAGAATACAACTCAAAATTATATTTAGAGTAAAAAATATTTGTTTTTAACAGTGATTCGTTAGCCAATGTTTTATTAAACTGCACATTCAAATTTGTTCTAGATGTAAAACCACCTTCTGTATCATCAATTGCACCAAAACGTGTAATATTTCCGTTATTTACTTCCCTTACAGGAATTTGACCAGAAGCATCCCAACTACTTGTAAAATGTGATGCTGTAAATGTTACTCTATCTTTTCCGTTTAAAAAAGTGCTGTATTTTCCAAATATATTTAATCTATTAAAGTTCTGTGGAGATTCGAAAGCACCATCTGTAGCAATATACTCTAGAGCAACATAGGCATTTTCATTCTTTTTATTTTCTAATAAATTAAACATTCCAAGTGTTCTTAATGAGTTAAAATCTCCAAAACCCATTGAAATTGTATTTTTATTAATGGCTGTTTTAGTAGAAAAATCTACATAACCAGCAGTATTAAAATCACCTTGGTTTGCAAAATAAGGACCTTTACCAAAATTGATATTCTTAATAGTTTCTGGAATTACAAAGTGTAAATCGCTGTAACCTTGTCCGTGAGCGTGCGAAACCATATTAATTGGCATTCCGTCTACAGAAAGTGTAATATCTGTTCCATGATCTATATCAAAACCTCGTAAAAAAATCTGTTCTGCTTTTCCACCTCCTGCATGTTGACCAATAAACAAACCAGGAACTTTTCTTAATATTTCTTGAGAACTGTTTACTGGATTTACTTTTAAATCGATTTTAGAAATGGTTTGCAAAGCATTTATTTCTTTACGTAAAACCAATTCTTCTAAAAGAAACACTTTGGTTTCTAGAATAATAGTTTTTCCGTTATTAAAATCTACTTGCTTAACAGTTACCGTCTTCTTTTTAAATCCTAAAATACTGATTTGTATAGTGTTGTTAATATTTGTATTTTCTAGTATAAAATTTCCATTTTCATCTGTGTGAGTATGAGAATTTGTATCCATATTAATTACATATACATTCTCTAGAGGTTCATTAAAAGAGTCTAAAACACGCCCTTTTAATTGTTGTCCAAATGCTTGTAAATAACACGTAAAAACAACAAATAAAATAATTTTGTTTTTCATATTGTAAAAATTTGGACAAATTTAAATATTTATTATTTCTTTTTCCGTTAAAGGACCTAATTCATACACAGCTCCTAATAATTCTGACTTTAAAGAATTTGCTTCTTCTACTCTACCATTTGCTTTTAAAATATATGCAGTATGAAGTAATGCTTCAGGTTCAAAAGTTTTATTAATTACATGGTTTTGAGAAATTTCTAATGCTTTTTTAATATCGCCATTTTTATAAAACGACCATGCTAATAAATCATAAGATTGTACTGTTGGTCTTTCTAAAACCTCTTGTTTTGCAATTTCTAATGCTATTTCTTTTTTGGTTGCATCGTCTACAAATAAAAGAACATCGTATTTATGATACATTACACCATAATTTTTGTCAGCAGTTTTTACAAGATATTTTTTAGTTTGAATTTCTTTCTCTAAACTATCTCCCATAAAATCTGCAATTTCAGCTTTTAATAAATGATAATCTGGTGCTGCATTTTCTTTGGTTACTGTTTCTAAAATACGTAATGCTTCAGCAGGATTTCTTTCATAAGAATAAACAATCCAAGCAATACCTTTTTTTGCATAACTGTCGTTAGCATCTAATTCTAATGCTTTTAAATATGAATTATAAGAATCTGTAATTCTACCTGCATGACCATAATAATCTGCTAAATTTGTATAGTTCCATTGCATTAAGTAATTGTTATCTGATGCTTTAGCTATTTCTAATGAAGCTTCTAAATATTGAATTGCTTTGTCTAAATTACCCAAATGATCATTGTATTTAGAAAGTCTAATTAAATAATCGAAATTTTTAAAATCTTTTACTTTGGTTAAATACTTTTCTACTTTATCATGCTTCCCTAATTCTAAATAAACATCAATGAGCATGTATTGTGTTTGCTGTAGGTTTTCGCCATTATATTCTGCTTTTGTTAATAAATCTAAAGCTTCTTTAAAACGATGTTGAGAAATATAATTTCTTGCTAAACTTCTTAAATAACCTGCGTTGTTATAGTTAGTAGTTTCGTTTGCAATAATTAAATTATTTTCGGCTTTCTTTAATTCATCAATGTTTCCTGTCATTTTAAATAATGTAGAATTTGCTGCTGCAATTTTTACATTATAAGGATATTGGTTAGGCGTATTTTCTAATTTAGTTTTCCAGAAATTAAGTTCTGACTTTGATGTTTCTAAAGAATTACTATTATCAGCATTTAAATATGCTTCATAATCTTTAGTATTTGTTATTTGTTTGTTGGTTGTTTTATTGCAACTAATTGCGAATGAAAAAGTTACAAACAATAAAACTAGTTGGATATATTTCATGATTTGTATTTTTTAATTTAAAAAAGGGATAAAAATATCTGGCGCTATTCCCCCAAATAAGCGCCAGATTTAAATTAGCATTCTACCAAGGAGAAGCTAAATAAGGAAATGATGTTAAGAATTCTTTATCATTTGCATCTACATTATCGTTAGAAAGCGTTGGGTTTTCAGAATTTGTTAAACCGTCTTCACCACCAAAGATTAATATTAATTCTACTGTAATAACGTCATCTGCTAAAGCTCTTCCAGTTAAAACATTTGTTCCATCAAAGAAAGTTGTTTTACCATCTAAAGAAACATTTAAAACGTCTGTTGCAAGTAAACCTGTAAAAGTTGCTGCATCTAAACCTAAAGCATTTTTGTCTCCCGGATTTGCATATGCTGGACTTAAACCAGTTAAGTTAGCTTCAAACATAGATTGAAACATTGCTCCTTGATTAGATGGAGTAGTTGTATTAAATGCATCTTTACTAGCTCCTGATACAAATACAGTGTTAACTGCTGGTCTACCCATTTGATCTACCTGTACATATGTTCCTGGAAAATCCTTTTCTATTATTACCGGAATAGAATCTCCGTCATTATCACTACAACCTACAAATACAAATGTGGTTAAGACTAATATTGCTGAATATATTTTTGTTTTTAATTTCATGATATCTTAATTTAAAGTTTGATAATTAATTATTGTTTTCTTTTTGACTCTACCCAAGTATTTATAGTACCTGAAGTACCTACCATAGATTTTGGCACCTCTACCACTATTGACATTACGTTAGTTCCTGCAAATGTATCAGATCCTGGATTGTTAAAACCAGATGCGTTTCCTCCAATAATTGCTCCATATTGTGCAAAATCCATGAAGAAAGGATCATCTCTTGGTCCTGCAAAAAACTTCATTCCTTCATTTGTTGCAATAACTGGTTCAGATCCATATGCAGTAATAGCTACTTCAGATTTAACAGCATCTTCAAAAACGGTACTATTTAATCCTACTGAAGTAGGTGCATAAGGTCCATAAAAATACATCTTACCATCTTTTGGAATAGCTTGAATTACCAAGTTTTCAAAATTATCATTATCTGTATCAATATTAAATTCTATCATAACGTTAGAATCAAAATTCGCACTAGCAGTAGCACTAGGACTTAATAAACCTTGTACATTTGCTACAAATACTAGATTGTTTGTATCTTCACCTTGAAAGGCGTAGAAATCTGTAATATCTGCTGATGTACCTTGTGTAGCTGGTGCGTCTATGTGATCTGCAGCAACTGTAATTAAACCGATAATCGCGATGAAAATGGTTCCTAATAAAATTTTACTTTTTTTCATTGTGTGAGTTTTTAGTTAATATTTAATTGAATCTCACTCATACTTACGAGAAGAAACTAGTTACGGTTTTAAAAAAAGTGCTTTTTTTTTATTTTATTTTGAAAACCCTTATGAATAAAGAGAAAAACAGATGAAAAAAAATTATAAATTCAGTAAATATTTGTAGTATTGTAAAAGAAAAACTTTAAAAATTGAATAAAACCGATAAAAAACCTACTTGGAAACAACGTATTCATGAAATTATTTATGAAGCGGATACTAAAGAAGGTAAATTATTTGATGTTATTTTACTAATTGCCATTATAGCAAGTATTGTTTTGGTAATGTTAGAGAGCATAGAAAGCTTTGATAAAGAATATCATAATTTTTTAAATATTTCTGAATGGGTTATTACCATCTTATTTTCAATTGAATATATTTTAAGAGTTGTCTCTATAAAAAAACCTTTTAAATACATATTTAGTTTTTACGGTATTATAGACTTTCTATCTACCATACCTAAATACTTATCTTTTATTATTATAGGTTCTCATCATTTTGTTGCTTTAAGAGCATTACGTTTATTAAGAGTTTTTAGAATTTTAAAACTAGCTAGATATATTGGTGCTTCTAACAATTTAAAGATTGCTTTAAAAGCAAGTCGAGCAAAAATTGCAGTCTTTATTTTCTTTATTGTAATCATTTGTATTATTCTTGGTACTATAATGTATATGATAGAAGGTGCAGAAAATGGTTTTACTAGTATACCAAGAAGTGTTTATTGGGCAATTGTAACATTAACTACTGTTGGTTTTGGAGATATTGCTCCGCAAACTCCTTTAGGACAATTAATTGCAAGTGTAATTATGATTCTCGGTTACGGAATAATAGCAATTCCTACAGGAATAGTAAGTTCAGAAATGGCAAGAACTAACAATACTTTAGATACAAATACACAAGCTTGCCCAAATTGTTTGAAAGATAAACATAAAGATAAAGCCACTTTTTGCTATAATTGTGGTAGTATTTTAAATCCATGATTACAAACACAAAAAACATTTTAATTACCATTGTAGGACCAACTGCAATTGGTAAAACTGCATTAAGCATTCAGCTAGCTAATTATTTTAATTCAGAAATTATTTCTTGTGATTCTAGACAGTTTTTTAAGGAAATGACAATTGGAACTGCTGTACCAGATGCAGTTGAGTTAGCATCGGCAAACCATCATTTTATTCAGAATAGAAGCATTTTTGAAGATTATAATGTAGGTGCTTTTGAGAGAGATGCACTTGCTAAATTAGATATACTTTTCAAAAAAAATCCAATACAGGTAATGGTTGGTGGAAGTGGTTTATACGTAGATGCTCTTTTAAATGGTTTAGATTATTTCCCAGAAGTTGATATTAAAATAAGAGAACAATTAACAAGACAACTAGAAAAAGAAGGAATAGAAGTACTTCAGCAGAATTTAAAAGAATTAGATTTAGAAACCTACAATTCTATTGCTATTGAAAACCCACATCGTTTAATGAGAGCTTTAGAAGTTTGTATTGGCAGTGGAATTCCATATTCTACATTCAAAAACAAACCAAAAACACCACGTAATTTTACATCCGTTAAAATAGGGTTAAAAGCAGATAGAGAAATTATCTACAACAGAATTAATAAACGTGTAGATATTATGATGGAAAACGGATTGTTAGAAGAAGCTACAAAACTGTATCCTCATAAAGAATTAAACGCTTTAAAGACGGTAGGTTACAGAGAATTATTTTCTTATTTCGATGATGAATTTACAAAAGAATTTGCCATATCAGAAATTAAAAAAAACACCAGACGTTTTGCTAAAAGACAGCTAACTTGGTTTAAAAGAGATGAAAATACACTTTGGTTTGATTATAAAACTGATGTAAAAGACATTATTAAAACTATCGAAAAAAAAATAATTGACTAATGAAAGATAAATTCATCAACTTTTTTAATAAAATTTATAATTTAAAAAACAAAATTGCTTTTTTTCCTTCTATAATAGCTTTAGCAGGTTGCATTTTTGCTTATATAATGATGTATTTAGAAAATGAAGGTATTTCAAAATATATTCTAGAATTTTTCCCAGAGTTAGTAATTAGCAATACAGAAACGGCTAGAACAATTTTAACCACTTTTATTGCAGGTTTAATATCCATTATGGTTTTTAGCTTTTCTATGGTAATGATTTTATTAAACCAAGCCTCTAGTAATTTTTCTCCAAGATTATTACCTGGTTTAATTTCTAATAGAAGACATCAAATTGTATTAGGTATCTACTTATTTACAATAATCTATTGTATTTTTATTTTAGTTTTTATAGAGCCAACAGGAGATAAATATCAATTACCAGGATTTTCTGTGCTTTTATCAATTCTATTTATGCTAAATTCTTTAGCAGCATTTATCTACTTTATTCATTCTATTTCTCAAGAAATTCAAATTGATAATATTTTATTTCGAATTTATGATTCAGCAGAAAAAAAACTTACGAAGTTAATTGACATAGAAAAAAATTTAGATAAAGAATTACCAAACACTAAAAATTGGATTGAATATAAAGTTAAAACTACAGGTTATTTTCAAATAGTTTCCCTTAAAACATTAGCCAAAATTGCCAAAGAAAATAATTTTAAAATAGAAATTATTGCTACAAAAGGTTCTTTTTGTGATGAAGATGATATTTTATTTAAAACTGAAAAAGAGATTGAGGAAGACATAGAAAATAGAATTTACAACAACTTTCATTTTTCTAAAAGTGAATTGATAGACGACAATTACTTATTAGCTTTTAAACAAATTACAGAAGTTGCTGTTAAATCTATGTCGCCAGGTATTAATGATCCAGGAACTGCCATAAATGCAATAGATTATCTTTCTCAATTACTAATTTTAAGAATCCAAAAAATTGATGTGCATGCTATAAAAGACAATAATGAAATCTTGTTGATTGTTCACACATTAGAGTTCGAAAAACTAATCTATAATATTATGGTTTCTTTAAGAACCTATTGCTCTCACGATTTTATTATTGTAATAAAACTCCTATCCGTTTTAAAGAGATTAAGTAAAAAAACAACTAATAAATCTTATAAAAAAGTAATAAATTTTGAAGTTAATAACTTACTTACCGATTCTAAAAACAAGATTAATAATAGCACAGATTTAGAAAAAGTAGAAAATTATGCTTTAAGTTTTATAGAAGTATAAACTTTAACTTTTTTTATGACTGTCTTACTTGGGTAAATCACTCACTTTTATATCTTTGCCACACTAAAATTAAACCATGAAATCTAAAATCTTATTTATTTGTATTGCTTTTTTAAGCACAATTACTATAGCACAATCTAAAGTTGGTACTGTAGACAGTGATTATATTATTAATTTAATGCCAGAAGCGAAAGTTGTTGTTGATATGACACAAAAATATGGCGCTAAATTAGACACTTCTTTTTCTATTAAAATTAAAGAATTTCAAAATAAGGTAGATGCATTTAAAAAAGAAGAAACTACATTAGGTACGTTAGCTAAAAAAACTGCTGTTAAAGAAATAACAGATTTAGAAAACGATATTAAAAAATACCAAGCGAATGGTCAGAAATTAATGCAATTAAAACAAGATGAATTAATGAGACCTTTATACAAGAAATTATCTGACGCAATTAAAGAAGTTGCCAAATCTAATGGTTTCACACAAATTTTAACTATTACAGGTAATGAGTTTGCTTATATAGACGAAAATTTAGACATTACTAAACTCGTTATTAAAAAGTTAGGAATTACAGTTCCAGAACCTAAAAAATAATTTTTTATCATAAAATTTAAAAGCCTCACAAATTGTGAGGCTTTTTTTATTGATATAATTTAGCTTAACGTTTTAAACTCAAGTTTTAAAAAAAACTCAAGAAAAGTTTCTTGAGTTTTTTTTTAAAATTATAACTAGCTTACCTCCTACTATAATTTGGAGATTCTTTTGTAATTGCTACATCATGAGGATGACTTTCGTTAATTCCGCTTGCTGTTATTCTTACAAATTGTCCTGTTTCTTTTAATGTTTCTATGTCTTTTGCACCACAATATCCCATTCCTGCACGTAAACCACCAATAAACTGATGAATACTTTCGTCTAAATCTCCTTTGTAAGGAACTCTACCTACAATTCCTTCAGGAACTAATTTCTTAATATCTGCTTCAACATCTTGGAAATAACGATCTTTAGAACCTTGTTTCATTGCTTCAACTGACCCCATACCTCTATAAGACTTAAACTTTCTTCCTTCGTATATAATAGTTTCTCCTGGAGATTCTTTAGTTCCTGCCAAAAGAGAACCTAACATTACAGAATCTGCACCTGCAGCAATTGCTTTTGGTATATCTCCAGTATAACGAATTCCACCATCTGCAATAACAGGAACTCCACTTCCTTTAATTGCAGCAGCAACTTCTAAAACTGCAGAAAATTGTGGAAAACCAACTCCAGCAACAACTCTTGTTGTACAAATAGAACCTGGTCCAATACCTACTTTTACAGCATCTGCTCCAGCTTCAACTAAATATTTTGCTGCAGCTGCAGTTGCTATATTTCCTACAACAACATCTAAATCTGGGAATGCAGCTTTAACTTCTTTTAAAACAGTAACCACACCTTTTGTATGTCCATGAGCTGTATCTATAATTACAGCATCTACTCCTGCATTTACTAAAGCTTGTGCTCTTTCTACAGCATCACTTGTAACACCTAAAGCAGCAGCAACTCTTAATCTACCATAAGAATCTTTATTTGCAATTGGTTTTTGTGTAACTTTAGTAATATCTCTAAACGTAATTAATCCTTTTAATTTATAATTTTCATCAACAATTAAAAGTTTTTCAATTTTATAATTCTGAAGTATTTTTTCTGCATCATTTAATGAAGTTCCAACTGCGGCAGTTACCAAGTTCTCACTTGTCATTACATCTACAATTGGTCTAGTTCCATCGTGTTCGAAACGTAAATCTCTATTGGTAACAATTCCTTTTAAAGTTCCATTTTCATCAACTATAGGAATACCTCCAATACTATGCTCTTTCATATTTGCTTTCGCATCTAAAACAGTAGCAGTTAAAGGCAATGTAACAGGATCTAAAATCATTCCAGATTCTGCACGTTTAACTCTTCTAACTTCATGAGCCTGTTGCTCAATTGTCATATTTTTATGTAATACACCAATACCACCTTCTCTTGCAATAGCAATTGCCAAAGCAGATTCTGTAACAGTATCCATTGCAGCAGATGCAATTGGTACGTTAATAGTAATATTTCTAGTAAATTTTGTTTGAATACTTACTTCTCTTGGAAGAACTTCGGAAAAGGCAGGAACTAATAAAACATCATCGTATGTTAATCCTTCGCCTAAAATTTTGTTGTTGTGTGCTGTCATGTTGCAATTAAGGTATAATTGCGTGCAAATTTACAATTATTTATTGAATTTAAGTGTATTTATTTATGTTCGTTAATTATCAACGAATAACATAGAGTTTTTTTTTAAATGTTAAAATTTATGCATTAAAATACTGGAAACTAATTTCTTATAAATATTATTTTTATTTATTCTAAATAAGATTTGTATAGCTAAATATGAGTCGTATCTTTGCACCCGAAATCAAACCCTATTTAAAGTCAGTCTAAATAAAATGAAGAAAGTTATTATTGTTTTAACAGCCTTATTTACAGTAGCCTTATCAGCTCAAAAAAAAGAAAAACAAAAAGGAAAATTAGATTCCATACAGAAATTAGATGAAATTATAATTTCTACAACTGTAATATTTGGTAATAAATATGTTGCAGAAAACAGAACAGGTTCTGCTTATTATTTATCTCCTAAAGAATTGGCAAAATTTGGCTTTACTGATGTTAACAGAGCTTTAAGAACAGTTCCTGGAGTAACAATTTACGAAGAAGATGGTTTTGGATTAAGACCAAACATCAGTTTAAGAGGAACATCACCAGAAAGAAGTTCTAAAATTACTTTAATGGAAGATGGTGTTTTAATTGCACCTGCTCCTTACAGCGCTTCTTCTGCTTACTACTTCCCTACTATTGCAAGAATGCAAGCTGTAGAAGTTTTAAAAGGAAGTAGCCAAATACAATTTGGTCCTTTTACTACTGGTGGAGCCATTAATATGATTTCTACTCAAATTCCTACTGAATTTGGTGGAAACATAAGAGCTAGTTATGGAAGTTTTAACTCAAACCAATTACATGCAAAAATAGGTGGAGGTAACAAAACCTTTGGTTACATGATAGAATATCTAAACTATGGTTCAGATGGATTTAAAACTTTGCCGAGTGGGAAAAATACTGGTTTTAATAAAAATGATGTTGTTGCCAAATTTAAATTGAATTTATTTCCAAATGCAACTGTAAAACAATCTTTAGAATTTAAGTTTCAATATGCAGATGAAGTTGGTAATGAAACGTATTTAGGCTTAACTGAACAAGATTTTGATAACAATCCGTTTTCTAGATATGCTTCTTCTAATAATGATAAGATGACTACAGATCATACACAGTATATGATTACACATAGATTCAATTTTTCTAAAGACTTAAGAGTTACTACAACAGCATATCGAAATAACTTTGCAAGAAATTGGTATAAACTAAATGATATTACATTTAATGGAGATAAGCAATCCATTGCAAATGTTTTAAATGACCCAAATACACTTTCAGACCATTTTAGTATTGTAAACGGAACAACAAATTCTGGAGCAGATGCAATTGGTGTAAAAGCAAATAATAGAAAATATTATTCTCAAGGAATTCAAACAAAGTTAGATTATCATTGGTATAAAGGTGATGCTTTTCATGATATTGAAGTCGGTTTTAGATTTCATTATGATGAAGAAGATCGATTTCAATGGGTAGATAAATATAGTATTTCTAACACAGGTATTTTAGATTTAACAACTGCAGGAATTCAAGGAACAGATGCCAATAGAATTAGCAATGCAAATGCCTTTGCTTCTTATATAACATACAAACTAAAATATAACAATTGGACATTTACTCCAGGAATTAGATATGAAAACATCACTTTACAAAGAGATGACTATGGTAAAAATGATGTTACAAGAACTGGTGTAAATTTAGCTTCAAGAGAAAATACTGTAGACGTTTTTATTCCAGGAATGGGAATGAACTATAAGTTTAATAACGATTTTTCACTTTTCGGAGGTATTCATAAAGGGTTTTCTCCTCCAGGAAACCAAGAAGAAGAAAAAGCAGAAGAAAGCGTTAATTATGAATTAGGAACACGTTTTAATCTTGGAAAACTAAAAGGAGAATTTGTAGGTTTTTATAATGATTATTCTAATCTTTTAGGAAGCGATTTAGCTGCAACTGGTGGAACAGGTTCTTTAGACCAATTTAATGCTGGTGAAGTAAAAGTAAACGGAATTGAATTGTTATTAAACTATAATTTAGTTAAAAAAGAAAGTCAATTTTCTTTACCTTTTTCTTTTGGATATACATTTACAAACACAGAATTTTTAAATAGTTTTGGAAGTTCTGATAGTTTATGGGGAACTGTAACAGCTGGAGATGAGTTGCCGTACATACCAAAACATCAATTTAATGCAGCTTTATCTTTAGAACATTCTAAATTTGAAATAAACTTAAACGCTAGATATAATGGCGAATTTAGAACTTTAGCAGGAACTGGAACTATTCCTACAAATGAGAAAGTAGCTGCTAATTTTATTGTTGATTTGTCTGGTAAATATTATGTGAATAAAAAATTCAATCTAACAGCTAATGTTATAAACTTATTAGACAATACTTATGCTGTATCTAGAGTTCCTGCAGGTTTGAGACCAGGACATCCTTTTGGAATTTATGGTGGATTGGAGTTTAGGTTTTAATTTTTAAATAAATTAAGAACAAAAAAAAGTGCTAATCAATAGCACTTTTTTTTGTTTCTAACTTTAAGTATTCTACAACAGCCTTGCGAATATCGAAAGATAATTCACTCTCTTTGGGATGATAAACAGAAAGAACTTCTTTATTTTTATCTGATAAAAAAGGAATATCAAAACCTTTTAAAAGGTAATCTGAAAAGGCTACTGTATAGATTTGGTTGCTGTTTAAAGTTTTATCTTTAATCATCCAATTCTCCTCTACTTTTTCAATATTAAAACGATGTAAATATGCGCCAGTTCCTTTGGCTAAAACGCCATAATCTAAAACGCGTTTTAACAATCTTCCTTTTATTTTCACTTTTACAATTGCACCTCCATAAGGTAAAACTCTAAAAATATCTACAGGTGTAATGCTACCTCTTAATTGATCATCAATTCTTATAGAACCTCCATTTACAATAGCACAATCTACAGTATCATCATAAGAAAAAGACATTGCTTTTGTAATTATTTGCCCTAAATTTGTTTGTGAACTTCTTATTGGAGTATCTCTTCCGTCTAAAGGAATTTCAGTTTTATAAATTACCTCATCTGGGTTCGGTATCACTTCTTTAATTTTAGTTTCAAGAATATTTTGCCATTTAGCAACTACTTCACCAACTTTTTCATCTGTTTTTATGGATGAATTAATTTCTTTTAATTCAGATTTTACAACGATCTTTTTAGTTTTTTTATCATAAGAAATTCTATGAATAAAAACTGTTTTTGCATTTGCATCTGCTTTAGAAATTTGAACATTACCAACAAAATTATTACTATTTGTATGCTCATGACCTCCCATAATTAAAGGCAAATCTGGAATTAACTTTGCAATTCTTTTATCGTTAGCAACCTTTACATGCGTTAACCCAAAAACTACATCTACAGAATCTTTTATAGCTGCATAAGATGCTCTTGCTTTTACAAACATATTGCCATATTCTACATATTCTTTTGGATTTGAAGGAATACAAACACTTATAAAACCAATTTTAATTTTTGTGCCATCTGCATCTTTTAACTCTTTAATAAAAGTTTCCCCAACTGATTCTTTTACTCCATTTATCTCTTTATAAAAAGGAATTGCTGCTTCTTTTGTTTTTAATTTTACATTGGCAGAAATCCAAGGAAAATTACTTTCATTTAATCTTTTCTGTAAGTCTTTTTCTGACACATCAAACTCATGATTTCCAAAAGCTACTAAATCGAAATTCATAGCATTCATAACATCTACCATTTGTTTTCCACGAATTCTTTCTCCATCTACTTTTAAAGTTCCTAATAAAGACGGATTTAAAAAATCACCAGCCAAAAACAACATTGTGTTTGGGTTTTCTTTCAATAAATCTTTATGAACAGTTTCTACTCTTGCCATTCCGCCAAACTCTCCTCCTTGAATGGGTGCAATTTCATAAACATCATTTAATTGTAAAAAAGTAAATTCTATTTTTTTATCATCTTTAGAACAAGAGGATAGCATAATTATTGATAAAAAAAATAAGATTGATTTTGTAATTTTCATTTTTATAAAATTAAAAATTGAAGAGTTTTTTGATTTTAAGGCTTAAATAAAAATCTCTAAAGCCTTATTATAAGCACTTTCAAAACTCATTGGCTTTACATTTGTATCTGCTTTTACTGCAGTAAAATAAGATAATAACTTTTCTGTTGGCATGTTTCCTGTCAATTCATCTTTTGCCATTGGGCAACCTCCATAACCTTTTATTGCACCATCAAACCTGTGGCAACCAGCTTTAAAAGCAGCATCTACTTTCTCATGCCATTTGTCTGGAGTTGTGTGTAAATGTGCGCCGAATTCTATTTGTGGATATTTAGGAATTAAATTAGAAAACAAATAATCGATAACTTCTGGTGTAGAAGTACCAACTGTATCTGAAAGCGATAAAATTTTAACGCCCATTTTAGACAATTTTTCTGTCCAATTTCCAACAATATCTACATTCCAAGGATCTCCATAAGGATTTCCAAAACCCATTGATAAATAAGCTACAACTTCTTTATTAGATTTGTCTGCAATATTTAAAATTCCGTCTAAAGTTTCTATAGATTCTGCAATTGTTTTGTGAGTGTTACGCATTTGAAAATTCTCTGAAATAGAAAAAGGATATCCTAAATAATCTATTTCCTCAAATTGTGCAGCGTCATTTGCACCACGAATATTGGCAATAATCGCTAACAATTTACTTTCTGTTTTAGACAAATCTAACTTTGCTAAAACTGCTGCTGTATCTCGCATTTGCGGAATCGCTTTTGGTGATACAAAACTTCCAAAATCAATAGTATCGAAACCAACTTTTAATAAAGAGTTGATATATAATGCCTTTTTTTCTGTGGAAATAAAATGAGATTTTATTCCTTGCATTGCATCACGTGGACATTCTATAATTTTGACTTTTTTCATCAATTCAAATATACAATTTTTGAGTTTTCATTTTCATTTCTTTTATTGATAATTTTAAAGAAATGATATTAAATCATAAAAAAAATTAATTTTTATGTTTACAAAGTATGGTTTTATCTTTAAATCAATAATTTATGCCTCGTTTTAAAAGTTTTTTTGGGTATTGTTTACTCTTTATTTCTTTCTTTTGCTTATCACAAGAGAAGAAAATAGAGTATAAATATTATCCAACAACAAAGAAGAGTAGCGTAAAAGAATACCAACTAAAAAAAGGAAGAAAAACGCATGAATTCATTTTAGATAATAATAAAAAATGGTCTGTTAGATTGAGTATTCCTGAAATTAAAAAAGGAGAAAAAGTTCCCTTAATTATTGCATTATACTGGAAAACAAAATAAACTTTATATTACATAAATAATTGAAAAATCAAATGAAAAGAAAAGTAAAATTATTTACATAATACTACCAAAATTTTCTCATTATATGGGTTGCTACTATGCTAAAAATTTAAAAAAATGGATATTTCAGTGTAAAAAGAGGTTTTAGAATAAGACTGTAATTTAATTTGTATCTAAACTTTAAAAAATATAAATTGGCTAACTAAGTTTATAAAACGCTGAATAAACATACAAACGTTGCAAATAATTATGAAAATAAAAATACTGTCTATTTTAGTTTTATTAATTTTAAGTTGTTCTTCCTTAAAACAAAATGGTGGAGAATTACTAAAAAATAATAAAAATATTGAAATTGCAAAAATTTTAATTCTGAAGGATAATGATTCATTATATTTTAATGAATTAAGACTTCATCTTTCATCAGCCTTGCATACAAAGAAATATATGTTCAAAAAATTTGGCCAATGGGACGAAGCAATAAAAATAAATGAATTTAAAAATTACCTTATTTGGAAAAAATGTAGACTTTTTGAAGATAAAGAAGAGTTTTATACTGTAACTGCTTCAGGAGTTGAGAATAGAAAAGAAATGTATTCTTCAATAGTAATTCAAAATAAAGACAATAATGATTTATTTTCAGAAAATTCTAAACTAAAAGACACGTTGATTAGTATGTTTTACTATGGAACTAAAAAAACAAATTTGAGTTCTGATAAATTTTATAATGAATACTTGAAAATGAGAAAGTCAATTGAATAACCATTACTTACAACACCCCAAACAATTGATTTACAGTACCCTAAATTAGTTAATAAAGCTTAATAGACTTTCTTGGAAGATAATATTTAAGTAGTTTAACCAACTTAACAAATCTTATACAACAACGTTAACAAAACTTCCTAAATCAAAATTAGAACTGCAATTAATGTAAACACAATAATTTGCGCCCATTTTAAATACAATCCTATTTTTTTGTGTTGTTTTAGATATGCTGATATACTTCCCGCTAAAACAGCAATACTTCCAAACACAATAAAGGAAACTAGAATAAATATAAAACCAAGAATGTAAAACTGAACTACAGTTGATATTGTTTCAGAAAACAAAAACTGTGGAAAAAAAGCCAAAAAGAAAATTGTTACTTTTGGGTTTAAAACATTCATTAGAAACCCAGTTTTAAATAATTGTAGAGTTGTTTTGTGTTGTACGTTTTCTGTTGAAAATGTAATATCTGCATCACTTTTATAAACTTTATAAGCCAAATACAGCAAATATCCTGCCCCAAAAAGTTTAATAACAAAAAAGATATTCGGATTTTCTTTAATAATAGTAGAAACACCAAACGCTACTAAAGTTGTGTGAATAAGACAACCAGACATCAACCCAAAAACAGTCGCTATACCAAATTTTCTTCCGTTTACAATACTTTGTGTTAAAACAAAAATATTATCTGGGCCAGGAGAAATAGATAAAACCGAAGTTGCTATTGCAAAAGAAATAAGGGTTTCTAACATTAAAAGGATACTTTAATTCAGAAAATAATTACAGAATAAAAATTATAAATTTTTCAAAACAGCTTTATTAATTCTTTTAAGTAAACTTGGGCCTTCATAAATAAAACCAGTGTAGACTTGTACTAAATCTGCACCAGCATTTAATTTTTCTAAAGCATCTTCTGCAGAATGAATTCCTCCTACTCCAATTATTGGAAACGACTTGTTAGAATTATCTGCTAAATATTTAATAACTTTTGTGCTTTGATTTTTTATTGGTTGTCCACTTATACCTCCATTTCCAATTGCAGCTAAACGTTCTTTAGAGGCTTTTAAATTGGCTCTATTTGTAGATGTGTTAGAAGCTATTACTCCGTCAATTTTAGTTTCTGCAACCAATTCTATAATTTCATCTAATTGAATATCGTTCAAATCTGGTGCGATTTTTAATAAAATTGGCTTTTTAATTTTAAATAAATTATTCTCTTTTTGGCATTCAGTAATTAACTCTACCAAGTAATCTTTATCATTTAGTTTTGCGTGACTTCCAACGTTAGGGCAACTAACATTTAGCACAAAATAATCTACAAAAGGATGCAATTCTTTAAAAACTTCGAGGTAATCTTTTGTATAATTTTCTGGGGAAGTTTGTGTGTTTTTACCAATATTTCCACCAATAATAACTTTGTGTTTGTTTTTCTTTAAGTTATTAATTGCTTCTTCTACTCCTTCATTATTAAAACCCATTCTATTGATAATTCCTTGATCGTCTTTTAAACGAAATAATCTTTTTTTAGGATTACCAACTTGACCTTTAGGAGTTACTGTACCAATTTCTATAAAACCAAAACCAAAGTTTGCTAGTTCGTTATATAAAACTGCATTTTTATCGAAACCAGCAGCTAAACCAACAGGATTTTTAAATGTAAGACCTAATAAAGTTTTCTCTAAACGCTTATCATTTACCTGGTATAAACTTCTAAAAACTGAAGCAACAAAAGGGATTTTACATAAAAATCTAATTAAAGAAAAAGTAAAATAATGAACCTTTTCTGGATCGAATAAAAATAAAATTGGACGAATTATTAGTTTGTACATATTTCTCAAATATAAAAAAAGCCCCAAATAAATGGAGCTTTTAAGTTATCTTAAAACAGCTTCTAAATTCTTTTCGAAAGATTGCTGTAATTTCTGCATTATTTTATCTATTTGTTTGTCTGCTAATGTTTTAGTTTCATCTTGTAATAAAAAACTAACAGCATAAGATTTTTTACCTTCAGGTAAATTATCTCCTTCATAGACATCAAATAAATCTACTTCTTTTAGAAGTTTTTTTTCAGATTGAAATGCCAAATTATACACTTCTTTAAATTCTGTTTTTGTGTCTAACAATAAAGCTAAATCGCGCTTTACAGCAGGGAATTTCTGAATTTCTGATACTTTTATTTTCTTATTTCCTGTTAATTTTAAAATAGTATCCCAATTAAAATCAGCAAAAAGTACTTCTTGTTTAATTCCGAATTCTTTTAAAATAGAACTTTTTACTACTCCAAATTCTACCAACTTAATCTTCCCTAAACCAAAGCTAATTCCTTCAGAAAAAATATCCTGTTTTGATGGTGATGTTTTTACTTTATCAATACCTAATCTACTTAAAACAGATGTAATAATTCCTTTTGTATAGAAAAAATCTGATGGATTTGCTGCAACATTCCAGCTTTCTTTCGTTCTGTTTCCAGTAACAAAAAGTGTTAAGTGTTTATCTTCTTGGTATTTTTCTGAATATTTATGGTAAGTTTTACCAAACTCATAAAACTTTAATGAATTATTCTTTCTGTTAATATTGTAAGAAACCGATTCTAAACCACTAAAAAGTAAAGATTGACGCATTACTTTTAAATCGTTACTTAACGGATTTAACATCTCTACATTAGCTTCTTCATTGATGTTTTCAGATAAGTTTGCATATTCTGGCTTTGTCAATGAATTTGCCATGGTTTCATTAAAACCTAAAGCACTTAACTGATTTGCAACAATATTTTCAATTTTAGTTTCTTTATTAGAATCAAAAGAAATTGAAGTATTTAATTTATGTGAAAACTCTATATTATTATATCCATAAACTCTTAAAATTTCTTCAATAATATCTGCTTCTCTTTGAACATCTGTTCTGTAAGAAGGAATTGTTAAACCTAAACCTCCTGCTGTTTCACTATTAATTTTAATTTCTAAAGAAGCTAAAATATTTTTAATTGTGTCTTTAGGAATTTCTTGACCAATTAATCTGTAAGCACTTTCGTAAGAGAAAAACACTTGAAAATCTTCTAATTTCTCTGGATAAAAATCTGAAACGTCTGAAGACAATTTACCTCCAGCATATTCTTCAATTAACAAAGCTGCTCGTTTTATTGCATATTCTGTCATGTTTATGTCAATTCCACGTTCAAAACGAAAAGAAGCATCAGTATTTAAAGCGTGTCTTTTTGCCGTTTTTCTAACAGAAACTGGGTTAAAATACGCACTTTCTAAAAAGATAGAAGTTGTGTTTTCTGTAACTCCAGATTTTAATCCACCAAAAACTCCAGCAATACAAAGCGGATTAGAATCTGCATCGCAAATCATAATATCTTCTGCAGATAATTCTCTTTCAACTTCATCTAAAGTGGTAAACTTTGTACCTTCTTCTAAGGTTTTAACAAGAATTTTATTTCCTTTAATTTTTTGAGCATCAAAAGCATGCAAAGGTTGCCCAACTTCATGTAGCACATAATTTGTAATGTCTACAATATTATTTTTTGGAGTTATACCAATAGCTTTTAATCTATTTTGAATCCATTCTGGCGAATCTTTTACTTCAATATCTGTAATAGTAATTCCACAATATCTAGGAGCTTGTTCTTTATTATCAACCTCAACATCAAAACGTAAAGTTCTTTCATCTACATGAAAATCACTCACAGAAGGAGAAATTAATTCTAATTTTACATCTTTCTGAATTAAACCTGCTTTTAAATCTCTTGCAACTCCAAAATGGCTCATTGCATCAGATCTATTTGGTGTTAATCCTATTTCGAAAACTTCATCAGTTTCTATGTTAAAAACTTCTGCAGCTGGCGTTCCAACTTCTAAAGTTTCATCAAGAACCATAATTCCATCATGACCTTTTCCAAGACCTAATTCGTCTTCTGCGCAAATCATTCCATGGCTTTCTTCTCCTCTAATTTTTCCTTTTTTAATTTTGAAACCTTCACCTTTATCATCATATAAAGTTGTTCCAATAGTTGCTACAGGTACTTTTTGACCAGCAGCCACATTTGGTGCTCCGCAAACAATTTGCACAGGTTCTCCAGAACCTAAATCTACAGTTGTAACTTTTAATCTATCTGCATTTGGGTGTTGTATACAATTAAGAACTTTACCCACAACAATACCTTTTAAACTTCCTTTAATAGATTCTTTAGTTTCAATTCCTTCTACTTCTAAACCTAAATCAGTTAACAATTCTCCAGTTTTGGTAGCATCCCAATCTGTTTGCAAAAATTGTTTTAACCAATTGTATGATATTTTCATAATCTTTTTTTCTGCGTTTCCGAGCGCAAATTTACTGAATTTTATACTTTTTATTCTCTTTTTTTATTTTAAAAAATTGAAGTTTCTATAAAATAAATACCTTTGTATCTTTAAGATGATATAATGTTTAAAAAAATACCTAATTATATAAAATACATTTTTACAAATGTTTTTTTCTTGTTTGTTTTTACAGCCATTTTTAGAGTGCTATTTTATAGTTACTTTGCACAGCTAGAAGATGTCTCTTCTGAAGAAATTAGAAAAGCATTTTGGTTGGGTTTTCGTTTTGATATTAAGTTAGCGGTTCTAACTTTTTTTCCGTTAGCAATTTTAGTATTGATAACAAATTATCGTTTTTTTAAGAACAATATATATAAGACAATAGCCACTATTTATTTAATTCTTGCCTATTTAATTTTAACACTTTTCTTTTTATTCGATTTCGGTTATTACGATTATTTAAGCATACGTTTAGACGCATCTTCTCTTCGTTTTTTAAGTAATTTAAAAATTTCTAGCCAGGTATTGGTTGAAAGTTATCCTATTTACAAAGGGATATTTGGGCTTTTAGTTCTGTGCTTTCTTATTTACAAATTTTCTAAATTTTTATTTCACCAGTTTGAAAACCAGAAAAATACAATTTCAAAAAAAATAAAAGCTGTATATTTTATTGGTACTTTTTTGTTATTATCGTTCGGAATTTATAACAGTATTAATCATTATCCTTTGCGTTGGAGCGAAGCTTTTTTCTCAAAGAAAAATGCTGTTAATCAATTTGCTTTGAACCCAGTTTTATACTTTTTTGACAGTTTTGCATACAGAAGTGAAGGTGTAAATATGGAAGAATTCAATAAATATTATCCAGTTATTGCAGAACATTTAGATTTACCAAAAGATAGCGTTTCTTTTGAAAGAAAAGTAGTTTTTGATTCCACTTTTACTAAAAAACCAAACGTTGTTATTGTTATGATGGAATCTGTTGGCGTAAAGCCAATGAGTTTCTATGGAAATGCTATAAATAGCACTCCAAAAATGGATTCAATTTTAAAAAACAGTCTTAATTTTTCTAACTTTTACGTTCATAAATCTGGAACAGCAGCAAGTGTTTTTGCGAGTATAACAGGTTTACCAGACATTGAAGATGTTAGAACTGCTTCAAGGAATCCGTTAATTCAAGATCAGAGAATTATTTTTGATCAATTTAAAGATTATGAAAAACTCTATTTTCTTGGGGGAAGTGCAAATTGGGCGAATATTAGAGGCGTTTTTCAAGCAAATATAAACGGCTTAAAAATATTTGAAGAAGGAAGTTATGAAACCGAAAATAGAGCCGATGTTTGGGGTATAGACGATTATGAACTTTTTAAAGAATCTAACAAAGAATTAGAAAAACTACATCAAAAAGACAAACCTTTTATTGCATATATTCAAACTGCTTCTAATCATATTCCGTTTACAGTACCAGATGAAAAAGAAAGTTATAAAACTTTGGAGGAAAATGAAGTTTCTGAAAACAATTTAAAAGCTTCTGGTTTTAAGTCTGTAGCACAATTAAACGCTTTAAGGTACTTAGATTTTAATGTGAATCGTTTTTTAGAAAGAGCAAAAAAATCTGGCTATTATGATAATACTATTTTTGCTTTTTTTGGAGATCATAACACTGCTATGAATGCCACAGAGAAATATAGTAAAGAATATGATTTAAATATTCAATTACAACATGTTCCTTTCTTTATTCATGCTCCTAAATACGTTCAACCAAAAACAATAACTAAAAATGGTAAGTTGGTTGATTTGTTCCCTACTCTAGCTAATTTAGCAAAACTAAACCATACAAATTATACGCTAGGAAACAACTTATTAGATTCTACTAATACAAAAAATGCTTCTTTTGTTTACTTAAAAATTAACGGAGAACCTGCTGCTGGATTGATACAAGATAGTTTGTATTATTCTAAAACAACCATTACTAAAACAAACGGGTTGTATAATTTAAATAAGAAAGATTTAAAAGATATTAAAAATGACAACCCTATAATCACTAAAAAAATGGATAGTTTATTGGAAGCATTTTATCATTCTACAAAATATTTATACTTCAATAATAAAAAACGTTAAGCAAAAGAAACTTTGTCTATCTTTTTATAGAGTGTAAAATATAAATTTGCAAAAATTGTTCCGATGGTAATTCCTACGAAAATATCTATTGGAAAATGTACTCCTAAATACAATCTGCTATACGCAAATATTGCAGGAAAAAATAAAAGCAAGTAAATATATTTATATTTTCCTTTTAAAAGCAATGTAACATAAACTGTAAAAAAAGTAGATGTTGTTGCATGGCCAGACATAAAACTATAACTCTGTGGATTAATTAGAGTTCTTAAAAGATCTTTTATTTCTGGATCGTTATTGGGTCTTAATCTTTGAACTGTGTCTTTAATTAAATTGGTAAACTGATCTGAAAAAGCTACCAAAATTATCATAGATAAAATCATAAAACCTCCACGTTTCCACCCAAAAGATTTTATAATTAGAAAAAAAACAAGAAGGAACAATGGGCTCCAGTGAAATTGGTTAGTTACTGCCAACCAAAATGGATCCCATTGTTCATTTCCTAGATTATTTAAAAAAACTAGTAATTGCTTGTCTAAATTTATGATAGAGTCTAACAAATTACTCTCCTACTTTTAACAATTCAATATCAAAAACGATATCAGATTTTTCTGGAAAAGGTCCATATAATTTCTCTCCATAACCTAAATAATAAGGTATAAAAAGTCTTTGCTTATCTCCTTCTCTCATTTCTAAAAGCGCTTCATTAACACCTGCTATCATTGGTTGCTTATCTAATGTAAACACAAACGGTTTTGCATTGTTTTCTGTAGATTGAATTAATTTACCTGAAGCTAAAGAAATTGTATAATTCATTGTTGCAGGAATAGCTCTATTAAATTTTTTACCTTTTCCTTCTTTTAAAACAAGAATTTTTAAACCAGAATCGGTTTTTCTAGCTTTGTCAATTCCTTTTTCTTTTAAGAATGCTTCTTTTAGTTTTTCTAATTTTTCTGTATATTCTTTTTCATTTTGTGCAGCACCTTCTAATTCAGCTATAAAAACATTAGAAGCATCAAAATTCTTGGCAAATTTACCAACTCTAATAATATCTACTTTTTTAATAGTATCGTTTTGTTGAATACTGTCTAAAACATCTAAACCTGTTTCTACTTTACCAAAAACAGAATGTTTTCTATCTAACCAAGGTGTAGCTTTATGAGTTATAAAAAATTGACTAGAATTGGTTTTTGGCCCACGATTAGCCATAGATAAAACCCCTTTGGTGTCATGTTTATAAATTAAATTACCTAAAGAATCTGTAGGAAACTCATCTGCAAAACTATATCCTATGCTACCACTTCCTGTTCCAGTTATATCTCCTCCTTGAACCATGAAATTTGGTATAACTCTATGAAAACGAATACCATCATAAAATGGTTTGTCTTTTAAAGAATCTGTAACTTTGGTATTGGTACCTTCTGCAAGAGAAACAAAATTTGCAACCGTCATAGGTACTTCTTCTGCGTGTAACTTTATTAAAATATCTCCCCTATTGGTTTGAACGTCTGCATAAAGTCCTTCTTGTAAATCTTTATATTTTGCTGCTTTACAAGCAGTAATTAAAAGCACAAGAACAATAATGTATTTAAAATTCTTCATTACTATTTTATTTTTTTACCTCTAATAATTCTACTTCAAAGATTAAAGCCATGTAAGGTTTTATAATTCCTGGTCTTGGAGTTGCTCCATAAGCCAATTCTTGTGGAATAAAGAATTTAAATTTTGCTCCTTCTTTCATTAATTGTAATCCTTCTCCAAAACCTTTTACAAATTGGTTTACTGCCAATTCGTATGGTTTTCCCTTATCAACAGAACTGTCAAAAACGGTACCATCTATTGTTGTACCATGATAATGAAGTTTTACTTTTGTAGTTGGTCCTGGTTTTTCTCCAGTTCCTTCTTTTAAAACAATATACTGTAAACCACTATCTGTAGTTTTTACACCTTCTTTGGTTTTATTAGCTTCTAAAAAAGCAACTCCTTCTGTTTTATAAACTTCAGATTTTGCTAACTCTTCTTGCTTTTTTGCTTCTTGTACTTTTTGAAAATAGTTTCTTATGATATTCTGCACATCTTTATTTTCTATTAATAAATTTGTAGAATCTAAACCGTTTCTAATTGCTTGTGTTAAAATATCTTTATTTACTTCCTTAAAACCATTTTTAAGTTGTCCAGACATTGTTAAACCAATTGCATAACTTACAGAATCTATATCAGTTTCTAATGATTTTACTTCTTTTACTTGGTTTCCACAAGAAAATAAGGTTGCTGAAATTGCTACTGCTAATGTGTATTTTATAATTTTCATTTTTTTATTTAGTTTATATTTAATAATGTTACTGTACTTTTTATAGATTGATTAATTGCTATTTTATTTCCATCTCCAGAAATACCAAAAGCATTGTAAGATGGAATGACAAATGTAATAGTTTCTCCTATTTTCATCAACTTTATTCCTTTCTGAATTCCTGCAATAAAATCTTCTTTGTCTATTTTATATTTTTTTATGCCTAATTCTTCTGTGCTATAAATTACTACATCATTCAAATCTGTAATATTATAAGAAAATGTTACTTCTTGTCCTGCTTGTGGAGTTGGTATATCTTCTTCAACTTTATTTAAATAAGTATACCAAAAACCGTTTGGAGAAGTAATATATGTTTTAGTTGAATCTTTCTGTATTAAAGCTATAATTTTGGCATCTTCTGCTTCATTTAAAACTTTAGATGCAGAAATAGTTTCCTTTAATATGGTTGATGATGGTTTTGGATTTATTGGTTTTCTAGGTGTTGTTTTTGAACAACTAAAACAAATAACCATCAGAAAAAATAGACTTCTAATTTTCATAAGACGTTTCTAAATCTTTTTTATATTCTGGCAATAATGTTACAAATTTAGTAACTGTTTCTGCCATTGAAAGATCAGATTTTCCTCCCGCAGCATTGTCATGGCCTCCACCTTCAAAATGATTTCTAGAAAATTTATTTACAGAAAAATTACCTTTAGATCGGAAAGATATTTTTACAATATTTTGGTCTGCATCTTCAATAAAAATAGCTGCAAAAACAATTCCTTTTAATGAAAGAGCATAATTTACAACTCCTTCTGTATCTCCTTTTTGAAAATCAAACCGTTTTTTCTCTTCATTTGTTAAAGTAATATACGCTGTATTATAGGAAGGTAAAATCTGTAAATTACTTAAAGCTTGCCCTAACAACAGTAATCTATTATATGAGTTTGCATCATAAACATTGTTATGAATTTTATCATTTTTAGCACCCTTATCAATTAAATCTGCAATAACTCTATGTGTTTTACTTGTGGTTGATCGAAATCTGAAAGAACCAGTATCTGTCATGATTCCTGTATATAAACAAGTAGCAATATCGGCATCAATTAGATCCAAATCATTGTTCATTTCAATAAATTGATATACCATTTGACAGGTAGAACAAATTTCGACATCAGAATACATGTATTTTACATCATCAGGTTGTTGATGATGGTCTATCATTGCAAAATCATTTGGGTATTTCTCTAATGTATTTTGCATATCAAAACCAACCCTGTGCAACGCATTAAAGTCTAAAAGAAAAATAATATCAGAATTATTTATTGCTTTTTGAGATTGAGAATTTTGCCAATCGAAACGATAAGTTGTGTCTGAACCTGGCAACCAATGTATAAATTCTGGATATTCATTTGGTACAACAACTGTAGGGTTGTGTCCTTTTTTGTTGAAATAATGATATAACGCCAATGTAGAACCCATAGCATCTCCATCCGGATTTCTATGTCCAATTATTACAATATTTCTTGGTTTATCAAGAAAAGTTTTTAATTCTTCAAATCCTTTTAAAATCATAAGTGGCGAAGATACAATTTAATTAAAAAAAAGGTGTAATTTTGCGCCGATTTTAAGAAAACTCGAAAAACATTTACAATGGCAACAAATAGAACATTTACTATGCTTAAACCAGATGCTGTAGAAAACGGACATACTGGCGCAATTTTAGACAAAATTAATGCTGCAGGATTTAGAATTGTAGCTTTAAAGAAAACTCAAATGACAATAGCTGACGCAGAAACTTTTTATGCAGTGCATAATGAGCGTCCGTTTTTTGGTGAGTTGGTAGAATTTATGACTCGTGGTCCAATAGTGGCTGCAATTTTAGAAAAAGACAACGCAGTAGACGATTTTAGAACTTTAATTGGTGCTACAAATCCTGCTGATGCTGCAGAAGGAACTATTAGAAAATTATATGCAACTTCTATGGGAGAAAATGCTGTACATGGTTCTGATTCTGATGAAAATGCAGAAATTGAAGGAAATTTCCATTTTTCTGGAAGAGAGCAATTCTAGTATTTTTAAAAAATATTTTAAAAACTCGCAGCGAAAGTTGCGAGTTTTTTTTGTGGTATTGCTTTAGTTTGTAATTAAAAGGGAAAATTATAACTTTGAAAACATTATTTTCAAAAAAAAACCTAACTATGAAACATTTTTTTCTTCTTCTTGCATTTTTTCTTGTTGCAAATATAAATTCTCAAAATAATATAGCGAAAATTGAATTTGTAGATGCAGAGAAGAAGTTTCAATTAGAAAAATATTCTGAAAGTTTATCGCATTTAGAAATTGCCAAAGAATTATTAGGTAGCACAAATGCCAAAATAATGTATCTAGAGATTATGGCCAATGACAAATTAATCAAAAAAAAATTAAATGCAAAAACATTAACTGTTGGGCTTTATGACAGTATTTCCCTAAAAATTAAAAATCTTTCTAATACATATATTTCTAGTTTTGAAAATTCTGTTCCTTTTGAGAAACTGAAAGAAATTTATGGTATCAATAAAAATTATAAGGATGTAAATGTTTCTAAAGAAATGTATGTTAAAATAAAAATGGGAATTAAGGAGTTTGAAAAACAAAATAGGAGAAAATTAGAAAATTCTAAACGTGATGAAACTATAAATTTCTTGTTAGTAGGCGATGCACCTGTTTTTCCTGGGTGTAAAAAAAAATATAAAACTTGTTTTGATGAAAAAGTAAAACAACATTTTTATGATAATTTAGACCTAAGTTATTTTAAACAAAATAATATTAAAAGAATATTTATAAATCTCGTTTTAACTGAAAGAGGAGAGTTTATTTACATTAATAGTGCAGATTACAGTAAAATTATTTTTTCTGAAATAGATAGAGTAACAGATTTGTTGCCCAAATTAGAACCATTTATTTTTAGAGATAAACCAACTGGAATATCATATAGTTTTCCTATGAGAATCAAATAAATTACACCAACATCAATTTAGAAACAACTTCATCACCCAATTCTTCATTAATCATTTTTATAATTTTCTCTTTTCCATAACTTAATTCTTCACGTAAAACAGAAGAAGTTAAATTAATGATTAAAGTTTTGTTTTGAAGTTTAACAGAAGTAGTATGGGTTGCAACTCCTGGACCCATCATTTTAATCCAAGTTTCTTCTACCTTAATTTTCTGCATTCCTTTGCTTAAATTGTTTTCTTTAATAAAGCTTTGCATTAAATCTTTTACCGAAAAAGAATCGTTTTCTCTTTTTGCCATTTAACTTTAGATTATTGGGTTGTTAGAAGTATTGTAAACAATTTACAATTTAAAAATTTGATATGGTTTATTACTTTGTTTTACAATATTTTCAGTTCTATCAGAATGCGTGTCTGTAATAAATATTTGTCCGAATTCGTCATTATCAACCAAATTTATAATTTGTAAAACTCTACTTTCATCTAATTTATCAAAAATATCATCTAATAACAAAATAGGCACTACATTAGATTGTTGTTTTATAAACTCGAACTGTGCAAATTTTAGGGCAATTAAATACGATTTTTGCTGGCCTTGAGAACCAAATTTTTTAATTGGGTATTCACCAATTTCAAAACTTAAATCATCTTTATGTATACCAGATGTAGTGTATTGTAATATCTTATCTTTTTCTAAAGATTTTTGTAAAGCATCTTTCATAGAAAAATCGTGTAATTGACTTTTATAAATAAGATTCACATTCTCTTTATCATCGGAAATTATTTGATATTTTTCATTAAAAATAGGAATAAAATCTTCTAAAAAAGCTTTTCTAACTTCATAAATTCTACTACCATAATTAGAAAGTTGATCATCATAAACACTTAAATTTAAAGCGTCAAAAGTTCTGTTTGCAGCAAAATATTTTAACAACGCATTTCTTTGGCTTAACACTTTATTATATGCTAATAAATCTTGTAAATACTTTTTGTTTTGTTGCGAGATTACTCCGTCTATAAATTTTCTTCTGGTGTCACTTCCTTCTGTAACCAAATCTCTATCTGCTGGAGATATAATAACCAAAGGTAATTGTCCTATATGTTCAGAAAACTTCTCGTAATTTTTTCCGTTTCTTTTTAAAACCTTCTTCTGACCTTTTTTTAAACTGCAAACAATTTTTTCATTTCTATCGTTTAAAAGGTAATCTCCTTCCACCATAAAAAATCCTTCTCCGTGTCTAATATTCTGAACTGCGACAGAATTAAAGTAACTTTTAGCAAAAGACAAGTAATAAATCGCATCTAAAACATTCGTTTTCCCCACACCATTATTTCCTACAAAACAATTTATTTTCTGCTGAAAATCAAAAGTTTGCGATTCTATATTCTTAAAATTAACTAAAGAAAGCTTCTGTAAATACATGAATTATAAATGGTCTTAAAAACGAATTGCAAATTATTGAAAATTTTGCGAATTATCTCCTTTTAAAATCCAATTAAAAAAACTATTTTTGTCGCCACTAATTTTTAAGGAAATATGGCAACTTACAAGAAGAAATATAAACCAGAAGGTAAAAAAGAAGAAAATCAAATAGACGAATCTGAATTCGAAACTGCTGGGGTTTTAAATACTTTAGATGAAACAGCTTCTAGATCAGAACAATGGATTGAGAAAAACAGCAAACCATTATTCTACACTTTAGTAGGTATTGTTGTTATCTTTTTAGCATATATGGGATACACAAAATATGTTGTAGAACCAAATGAAAGAAATGCTTCTAACGAGTTAGCTTTTCCAAGAAAATATTTCGATGAAGCTGCAACTGCTGGTTCTGGTATTGACTCTTTACTTACTTTAGGTTTAGAAGGTGCAGATGGTAACTATGGTTTTTTAGACATTGAAAAATCTTATAGTGGTACAGATGCAGGAAATTTAGCAAACTATTATGCTGGTGTTTCTTACTTACAAATGAAGAATTACGAAAAAGCAATTGAATACTTAGAAAAATTTAATTCTGATGATGAAATGTTAGGTCCTGTTTCTTTAGGTGCAATTGGTGATGCTTTTGCAGACATTAATCAACCAGAAGATGCTTTAGAATATTATGCTAAAGCAGCAAATAAAAAAGACAATGAGTTTACAACTCCTTTATTTTTATACAAAGCTGGACAAACAGCAATGGAATTAAAGAAGTTTGATAAAGCAGAAACTTTTTTCACTAGAATAAAAGACAATTATCCAACATCTGACCAAGGTAGAGATATAGAAAAATTTATTGGAGCATCTAAATATGCTGCACAATAGTTTTCAGTTTTTAGCATTTTGTTTTAAATTAAGAAACAAAACATTAAAAACTAAACACTAACAACTAAATAAATGGCAACAACCAATTTATCTTATTACGATAAAGCTACAATCCCAAATGCGAAATCTTTTCGATTTGGGATTGTTGTTTCTGAATGGAATCCAGAAATTACAGAAAACCTAAAAAAAGGCGCAATAGAAACTTTATTAGATTGTGGCGCAACAAAAGAAAACGTTATTTCTTGGGATGTTCCAGGAAGTTTCGAGCTTGTGTATGGCTGTAAAAAAATGATTCAATCGCAACAAGTTGATGCTATTATTGCTATTGGAAATGTAATACAAGGAGAAACTAAACATTTCGATTTTGTTTGTGAAGGAGTTACACAAGGTATTGTAGATTTAAATATTAAATACGACGTTCCAGTAATTTTCTGCGTACTTACAGACAATACAAAACAACAATCTTTAGACAGATCTGGAGGTAAATTAGGTAATAAAGGTATAGAATGTGCTGTGGCTGCTGTAAAAATGGCTGCACTTAAAAATATAGATAGAAAAAGTGATAGTATTGGTTTTTAAAAACTAATTCTCACTTATATATTTTTAAGAATACTTTTACAATCATTCTTTGAGAAATTCCTTTAAATTCTTTAAATTTGAACAGCTTTAAAATTGGTATCATATTTGATTTATTCAAATAACTATTCACCAATTATTTACAGAACTATGGGATTTTTAAGACGTACAAACAAAAAATTTGATTATCAACCTCGCTATTATAAAGGCGAAGGAAACCCTTATAAAATTGAACACAAATTAGATCAATTTAGAAAAACCGCAGGTAAAAATAAAGGTATTAAAGGTAGGTTTGGAGACGCTATAGACGATTTAAAAAACTCTGATAAGAGCGTAAACAAAACACTCTTAATTATCATTTCTATTTTAGTGTTGATCTTCTTATACATCATAGATTTCGATTTATCTATCTTCAAAAGAAATTAATGTCAGATATTATTCAGCTATTACCAGATCATGTTGCAAACCAAATTGCTGCAGGAGAAGTCGTACAACGCCCAGCTTCTGTTGTAAAAGAATTATTAGAAAATGCAATTGATGCTGGCGCAACAAATATAAAATTGTTGTTAAAAGATGCTGGAAAAACACTTATACAAGTTATAGATGATGGAAAAGGTATGAGTACAACAGACGCAAGAATGTCTTTTGAACGCCATGCAACTTCTAAAATTCAAAAAGCAGAAGATTTATTTAATTTATGTACCAAAGGTTTTCGTGGAGAAGCTTTGGCATCTATTGCTGCAATTGCACATGTAGAATTAAAAACAAAACAAGAAAACGAAGAATTAGGAACTTGTATAAAAATTGAAGGAAGTAAAATAGTTTCTCAAGATTTTATTTCTACAGGAAAAGGAACAAGTCTGGCTGTTAAAAACTTGTTTTACAATATTCCTGCAAGAAGAAATTTCTTAAAATCTGATACCGTAGAAACAAGACACATTATAGATGAATTTCAAAGAGTTGCTTTAGCACATCCTGCAATTTCTTTTTTATTACACCATAACAACAACGAGGTTTATCATTTAAAAAGTAGTAATCTTAGACAAAGAATTGTAGCAGTTTTTGGTTCTAAAATGAACGAAAAATTAGTTCCTATAGATGAAAAAACTGATATTGTTAACATACAAGGTTTTGTTGCTAAACCAGAATTTTCTAAAAGAAAAAGAGGTGAACAGTTCTTTTTTGTAAATGATAGGTTTATAAAAAGTTCATATTTAAATCATGCAGTAGTAAATGCATTTGATGGCCTGTTAGAACAAGGAGCACATCCCTCCTATTTTCTTTATCTTACTGTACCAACAAGTACAATTGATATAAATATTCATCCAACAAAAACAGAAATAAAGTTTGACAATGAAAAAGCACTATATGCAATGTTGCGTGCAACTGTTAAGCATAGTTTAGGTCAATACAATGTTGCACCAGTTTTAGATTTTAACAGAGATGCAAATTTAGATACACCATATCATTTTAAATCGAATTCTAAAACAGCTTCGGTGCCTAAAATTTCTGTAGACCCAGATTTTAATCCGTTTAAAGAAGTAGAACAAAAAGAAATAAACTTCCCTTTTAAAAGAGAAAAAAACACACAAAGTTGGGAGTCTTTGTATACTTCTGTTGATACAATAGAAAACCAACCAAATGAAACTTTGTTTGACCATCAACAAGAAGAAAAAACACAGAAAACCTTTCAAATTCAGCGTAAATATGTAATGAGTTTGATAAAATCTGGCGTGGTTTTAATTAATCAATCTTTAGCGCATCAAAGAGTTTTATATGAACAATTTTTAGAGAGCATTACCGTTAAAGAAGCTAATAGTCAGCAATTATTATTTCCTGTAAAAATTTCTTTTTCTTCCGCAGAAATAGAAATGATTTACACCATTAAAAGCGAATTAGAAAACGCTGGTTTTTCTTTTGATGAGTTTACAAAAGATAGTGTTACAATAAAAGGAATTCCTGTGTCTGTAACAGAAAGTAAAATTACCATCATTTTAGAAGAATTATTAAATGATATAAATTTAGAAGTACCAGATGCTAGTTTTAGTCATTTTGATGTAATGGCAAAATCATTTGCAAAAACATTGTCTATAAAAACAGGTACTTTATTATCTGAAAAAGAACAAGAAAGTTTAGTAAATAATTTATTTTCTTGTAAAGAACCAACTGTTTCTCCTTTTGGAAAAGCAACATTTAAAACATTAACATTAAACCAAATAGATAATTTATTTAATAGTTAAAAAATGAACAAACTAACAGACGCTATAAAACATCTAATTATAATTAATGTAATTGTATTTATTGCTCCGCAATTATTAAAATTAGATTTTACAAATATGTTAGCGTTGCATTTTCCTGAAAATGAAAACTTCGGAATTTGGCAATATGTTACTCACATGTTCATGCACGGTAGTTTTGCACACATCTTATTTAATATGTATGGTTTATGGGCGTTTGGAACACCATTAGAGCAAATGTGGGGTAGAAATAAATTTCTGTTTTTCTATTTTTCTGCCGGACTTGGAGCTGGAATTATTTATACTTTGGTTAATTATTATCAATTTAACAGTATTTACGAACAAATATATAATTCGGGTTTATCTGCATCAGATATTCAAAATATACTTACAACTGGTCAGTATAATGACACCATTATAAAACTACCAGCAGAAACAATGAACAAATTCTACAGTTTATATCACACACCAGCAGTTGGAGCTTCTGGAGCAATTTATGGTGTACTAGTTGCATTTGGTATTTTCTTTAAAGATGCAAAATTAGCATTGATTTTTTTCCCAGTTCCAATAGCAGCAAAATACTTTATTCCTGTTATGATTTTAGGAGATTTATTCTTTGGAATGACAAAATATTCTATAGGGAATGTTGCACATTTTGCACATATTGGTGGGGCTTTAATTGGTTTTATAATTGCTTGGTATTGGAAAAAAAATCAATTTAAAATACATTAATGAGTTTTATTGAAGACATAAAAACACGTTACAAAGGGGGCAATATTGTAGAAAAATTAATCTATGTAAATATTGCTGTTTTTATTGCTACACTTCTTTTTAGTGTTTTTCAAGACTTATATAAAGGAGAGATAAACTGGTTGATAAATTGGTTTTCTCTCGATGATAATTTTACATCACTCTTAACAAAACCTTGGACAATTATTACCTATGGTTTCTTGCATGATGGTTTTTTACATATCCTTTTAAACCTTATTACACTTTACTTTATTGGTAATTTATTTATTGAATATTTTACGCAAAAACAATTACTTACATTCTATATTTTTGGGACAATTTTTGGTGGATTGTTGTATTTAATAAGTCATAATTACTTTCCTTTATTTGAAGGAAGTTCTTCTTTATTAGTAGGTGCTTCTGCTGGTATATCTGCAATATTTATAGGAATAACAACGTACATACCCAATTATCAATTAAAAATACGCTTTATTGGCTATGTAAAATTATGGCATTTAGCTGCAATTTGGGTAGGTTTAGATCTTTTAGGTTTATCTGGAGGAAATGCTGGTGGGCATTTTGCACATTTAGGTGGCGCTCTTTTTGGTTTTTTATACGTAAACCAAGCAAGTAATAAAGAAATTGGTTTTTTATATAAATTATCTACGATTTTTAAAAAGAAAGAAAAACCTTTAAAAACAGTTTATAAATCTCCAAAATCTAGTGTAAAGAAAGAAAAAAACACTTCTTTTAACCAACAACAGATAGATAGTATTTTAGACAAAATTGGTAAATCTGGTTATGATACCTTAACTAAAGAAGAAAAGGCATTTCTATTTAAACAAGGTAAGAATTAGCATGAAAAATTTATCTTTTTTCGATAAGATTTTATATCTAATAAACTCTTTTTTAGCAACTCTATTACTGTTGGCTTATTTATTACCATTTGTATCACCAAATACAATTCCTCTTTTTGCTATTTTAAGTCTCTTTGTACCAATTTTAATCATTTTAAACATATTTTTTGTTGTTTATTGGCTTATAAAGCTAAAAAAACAGTTTTTAATTTCTATTGGAATATTAATAATTGGTTGGTACTTTAGTGCTCCCTTTTATAAAATATCTAGTAAAAGTTCTTCTTTAAATAATGATTTAAAAGTGATGAGTTACAATGTAAAATCGTTTGACTTTTTCAATAATAAAAAAGACACCACACAATATGCAAATGGTTATGATTTTATAGTAAGCAAGAATCCTGATGTTTTAACGATTCAAGAGTTTTATCAATCACAAAAAGTAAAACTTTCTTTTCCTTATAAATTTATTAAAAAGAAAAATGAAAAAAGTAAATTTGGAATGGCAATTTACTCGAAATTTAAAATTATTAACTCTGGATCATTAGACTTTAAAAACACAACTAACAATATTATTTTTACAGATATCGTTAAAGAAAAAGACACTATTAGAGTTTACAACTTACATTTAGAATCTTTAAGAATTAAACCGAATGAAGAAAATTTTGGGGAAGAAAATTCAGAAAAATTAATAAAAAGAGTGTCTAACTCGTTTAAAAAACAAGCAGATCAATTAGAATTATTTTTAGCTCATGAAAAACAATGGAAAGGTAAAAAAATAATATGTGGCGATTTTAATAATACTGCATACTCTTGGGTATACAACCAAATCTCTAAAGATAAAAAAGATGCTTTTGTAGAAGCAGGTAAAGGTTTTGGTAAGTCTTATAATTATTGGTTTCCTATGAGAATCGATTTTATATTAACTGATAACAGAGCAATTATAAATCAATTTAATTCTCCTACAGTAAAATATTCTGATCACTTTCCGGTACTTTCTAAAATTAATTGGTAAGTTTTAATTATCTTTAAAACTATACTCTCTCTCTACTTTACAAATTCGCACTTGGTATTTTTTATACCATTTTTCTCTCCCTAAATTTCTTGCTTCCGTGTGTTCTATATTATTTTTCCAAGCAATAATATCATCTAAAGATTCCCAATAAGAAACTGTAATTCCTATTTCATTTCTTGCAGACTCAATTCCTAAAAATCCTTTTTGCAATTTTGCAAGTTCTTCCATTCTGTCAGCTGTTTTTTGGTAATCACTAATATCATTAGATAAAATAGAAGTAAAAATAACAGCGTAATAAGGAGGTTCTAAAGTATTTACAATCATAAAATTAATTCGTATTTAGTTTCTGGTAACTGTATATCTTCACTAATAAAATGTTTTACTTTTTTAAAATTAAATCTTTCTAATATTTTTGCTGAAGCAATATTTTCATCAACAACATAACCAACTAATTTTGGTATTTTTAATTGTTTACAATACTGTATCAATCCTTCACAAATTTCTGCTCCATAACCATTTCCCCAAGATTCTTCCAAAAATCGATAGCCAATTTCATCATCAACACCATCTTTTACCAAAGCCAATGTTCCAACAAATTTAATATCTATTTTTTCTATAATTGCGTAAATCCAAAAATCGTTTTTGGGTTGCAAATATTTTGATATTAAGTCTAATAATTCAACTTTATTTTCTTCTAAACTTTTCACATTTCCTGTAGCGTATTTTAAAACTTCAGGATTACTTTCAAGACTATGAAACGACTCTAAATCTTCTAAAATAAGTTTTCTAATAAGTAACCTTTCTGTCTCAAAAATCATGAATAATATTGTATTTTTGCATTCTCTAAATGTAGCAAAATGAATGCAGAAAAAAAAGTTGCTTTTTATACTTTAGGATGCAAACTAAACTTCTCGGAAACATCTACAATTGCAAGAAACTTTGTAAACGAAGGTTTTAAACGTGTAGATTTTGATACAAAAGCAGACGTATATGTAATTAATACATGTTCCGTTACAGACAATGCAGACAAGCGTTTTAAATCGATTGTAAAAAATGCTTTAAAGAAAAACGACGAAGCTTTCTTAATTGCTGTTGGTTGTTATGCGCAATTAAAACCAGAAGAATTAGCTGCTGTAGATGGTGTGGATTTGGTTTTAGGAGCTACTGAAAAATTTAATGTTACTTCTTATATTAACGATTTAACAAAAAATAACGTTGGAGAAGTTCATTCATGTGAAATTTCTGATGCCGATTTTTATGTTGGTTCCTATTCTATTGGAGACAGAACAAGAGCTTTTTTAAAAGTACAAGATGGTTGCGATTATAAATGTACTTATTGCACAATTCCGCTTGCTAGAGGAATTTCTAGAAGTGACACTTTACAAAACGTAATAACCAATGCTAAAGAAATTTCTTCAAAAGGAATTAAAGAGATTGTTTTAACTGGTGTTAATATTGGCGATTATGGAAAAGGTGAATTTGGAAATAAAAAACACGAGCATACTTTTTTAGATTTAGTAAAAGAATTAGATACTGTAGATGGTATTCACCGTTTAAGAATCTCTTCTATTGAACCCAATTTATTAAAAGATGAAACCATAGATTTTGTGTCTAAATCGAATTCTTTTGTTCCTCATTTTCATATTCCATTACAATCTGGAAGTGATGAATTATTAAAGAAAATGAAGCGTAGATATTTAACAAATACCTACACAAATAGAGTTTCTAAAATTAAAGAGGTAATGCCTAATGCTTGTATTGGTGTAGATGTTATAGTTGGTTTCCCTGGAGAAACAGAAGAATTGTTTTTAGAAACATACAACTATTTAAATGAAATGAATATTTCTTATTTGCATGTTTTTACGTATTCTGAAAGACCTAATACTGAAGCTGTAGAAATGGATGGTGTTGTTCCAAAAAAAGTACGTGCAAAACGTAGTAAAATGTTACGTGGATTGTCAGCTAAAAAAAGACGTGCTTTTTATGAATCTCAACTAGGAAATACTCTAACTGTTTTGTTTGAAAACGAAAACAAAGAAGGATATATAAACGGATTTACAGAGAATTATGTGAAAGTTAAATCTCCTTGGAACCCAGATTTGGTAAACACTTTACACACAATTACCTTAACAGAAATAGATGAAGATGGTTTGGTTCGTTTCAATTTTGAAAAGAATCTAGCTACCATTTAAGAACTAAAAAAAATATTATGAAATATTTCTTATTCCTTTTTTTTGTATTAGCCTTAAGTTGTGATCAACCAAAAAGCAAAGTTGAAACCACTACCCCAAAAAAGACAATTATAGAAGATAATACTGTTATAGATGATATGAAGAAAGAACCTGTTCTTAAAACTCAAGAAAACCTTTTAATCGTTCTAAAAAACCCGAAAAATGTTACCAACGCAAAAGCGTTAATAGAAAATAGTAGTTTAGTTTGGGAAGATTTAATTATTGATAATAAAAACCTAAAAGTTGCTTCAATAAAAGTTCCAATTGAAAAAAAAGATTTTTGGATAGAAAGGTTATTGACTTCAAATGTTTTTTCATCCGTAGAAATAAATTCTGAAGAAGCCGTAGAAAAAATAAAAGACATTGCAGAAAACACTTTTGTAAAAGTTAGAAAAACACACTGTTCTGGAGATTGCCCTGTTTTTGATGTAATCTTCTTTAAAAATGGAAAAGTTATATTTAACGGAATTGAAAATGTTCCAACCAAAGGAATTACAGAGTTTACACTTACAGAAAAGCAATTGAAAAAAGTTAAAGAGAGTTTCTTAAAAACCTCTTTTGGCACTTATTTTGATACTTTTATAGACAAATCTATTGCAGATTTCCCAAGTACATTTATTACACATAATAATAAAGAAATTGAAATTAAATTGTGGAAAAATGTGCCAGATGAATTAGCAATGGCTTACGAATCTTTAGATGAAATTTTATTAGAAAAAAAACTGATTGAATAATGACAAAAATCCCTATTTATTTTGTTCCTGGTTTAGCTGCTGGTCCAGAAATTTTTGAACACCTAGAACTATCTCCAGAAAAATATACATTTCATTATTTAAAATGGATAAAACCTCTAGCTTTAGAAGAGAGTATTTCTAATTACGCCATGAGAATGTCTGATGAAATTAAAGAGGAAAATCCTGTTTTAGTAGGTGTTTCTTTTGGTGGAATTATGGTACAAGAAATTAGTAATTTTATAGATGCAAAAAAAGTAATTATTATTTCTAGTGTTAAAACTTCAGATGAATTACCGAAAAGATTTAAAATGGCAAAGTTCACAAAAGCCTACAAGTTTTTTCCAACAAATATTGTTACTAATTTTGAAGATTATGCAAAGTATTTTCTAGGTAAATCTTTAAAGAAAAGAGCAAAAATCTATAAAAAATATTTATCCGTTAGAGGAAAAACATACTTAAATTGGTCTATTAGTAGTGTTTTAAATTGGAAACAAGATAAACCTAAAGAAAATTTAGTACACATTCATGGTACAAAAGATCATGTTTTTCCAATAAAACATATAAAAGATGCTATTGAAATTAAAGGAGGAACTCATGTAATGATTCTTACAAAAGCAAAAAAAATATCTAAAATTATTGACGAAAGTTTAACTTTTTAAAACCAAGTCATTTCCTTATTTTTAGGATGTAAATTGAAAAATCTATGAAAAAATCATTAAGAATATTATCGCTTTTAAGTATTACAGTTATTACAGTTACGTTTATTAATGCAATAGACAAATCTGAATCTGATCCAAAACCAAGTACCCATAAGACTTATAATATAAAAGCCATAAAACTTCCTACAAACTTAAATCTTGCTGGAGAAAGAGTTCCTATTGAAATTCCTGATATTAGAGAAAGAATGGATAGAGAATTATTAGTAAATACATATTGGCAATCTAATGGTTTATTACTTATAAAAAGAGCCAACAAATATTTTCCTATTTTAGAACCATTATTAGAAAAATATGGTTTACCAGACGATTTTAAATTTTTAGCATTGGCAGAAAGTGCTTTTATAGATGAAACTTCTTCAGCTGGGGCTGCAGGAATGTGGCATTTTATGAAAGCTACTGGTAAAGAATACGGATTAGAAATAAATAGTAATGTAGATGAACGTTATAATATAGAAAAGTCTACAATGGTTGCTGCAGAGTATTTAAAGAAATCTAGAGAACGTTTGGGCTCTTGGACATTAGCAGCTGCTGCATATAATGCTGGAAATTATGGTGTTTCTAAACGTTTAGAAACCCAACAAGTAGATAGTTATTATGACGCTCTTTTACCAGATGAAACAGAAAGGTATGTTTTTAGAATTATTGCTTTAAAAGAAGTAATATCTAATCCTAAAAAATATGGTTTTGTTTTTGATGAATCTGATTTATACACATTACCTGAAACTAAAACTGTTAAAGTAGATACTGTTATTACAAACATTGCTTTATTTGCGAAAAAATTTGGCATTACTTACAAAGAACTAAAACTACACAATGCTTGGTTAAGAGAAAACAAACTTAATAACAAGAGCAGAAAAGAATACGAAATTAAGATTCCAATTAAATAGTTAAATTAACAACTATTCAATTATATTTTTTATTCTACCTACAATACCAGATTCTAACTGTACTTTTATTCCATATGGATGATTTGTAGATTTAGTTAGAATTTTAGCAATTACACCTTCTGTTAATTCTCCAGTTCTTTGATGTGGTTTTTGAATAATTTCTACAAATAAACCAACCTTTACATTTTTTCTTTGTCTGCCGTCAATCATAATTAATTATATATAAAATCGAAAATAAAAAAAGCCTATCAATTATGATAGGCTTTTAGATAAAAAATTAACTAGTAATATATAATTATATAACTCTTACGTTTACTGCGTTTAATCCTTTTCTTCCATCTTGTAAGTCGAATTCAACTTCATCGTTTTCACGAATTTCGTCAACTAATCCTGACACATGTACAAAATGTTCTTTGTTTGTTCCTTCTTCAGTGATGAATCCGAATCCTTTAGATTCATTGAAAAATTTTACGGTACCTTTATTCATTATAATAAAATTAAATATGTTGTTTGTTTAATTACTAACAACGTTTATTGAATTGCAAAGATAATGCCAAATAAATTAATAAAACAAAAAAATTAACAATTATTTTCTTAATCGCCTTTAGATACTACAGACTATAGACTTAACTTCATTAAATTCTTTAATAATACTGTTTAAAACTTCCTTTGCAGGTTTTATTTCATGTATTAATCCTGCTATTTGACCAATTTCTAACTCGCCATTATCTAAATCACCTTCAAACATTCCTTTTTTTGCTCTTGCCCTTCCTAACAAATCTCTAATATCTTCTATTGATGGATTTTGTTTATACAACTCTTGCACCTCATTAAAGAATTTATTTTTAACCAAACGCACAGGAGCTAACTCTTTCAAAGTGACTTGTGTATCTCCATCCTTAACATCAATAATTGTATTTTTAAAATTTATATGAGCAGAAGATTCTTCAGTAGCAGCAAACCTACTTCCAATTTGTACAGCATCTGCTCCTAAAATCATAGCAGCTAACATTCCTCTACCAGAACCAATTCCTCCAGCAGCAATTACAGGGATTTTTACCTGTTCTTTAACCATTGGAATTAAAGTAAACGTAGTAGTTTCTTCTCTTCCATTATGTCCACCAGCTTCAAAACCTTCACAAACCACAGCATCTACACTTGCTAATTCTGCTTTTAATGCAAATTTTACAGAACTCACAACATGTACAACTGTAATTCCTTTCTCTTTTAAAAAAGAAGTCCAAGTTTTTGGGTTACCTGCAGAAGTAAAAACAATCTTCACTCCTTCTTCAACAATAATATCCATAATTTTTTCTATATCTGGATATAACATTGGCACATTTACACCAAAAGGTTTATCTGTAGCTTTTTTGCATTTCTGAATATGTTCTCTTAAAACTTCAGGATACATAGATCCTGCACCAATTAAACCTAAACCACCAGCATTAGAAACTGCTGAAGCTAATTTATAACCAGAAACCCAAATCATTCCTCCTTGGATAATTGGATATTTTATTTTGAAAAGTTTTGTGATTTTATTTTCCATTAATTCTTAATCAACTTTAGGGTTTTATGTTGATTTCCTTTTTGGATTTTCAACAAATAAATGCCACTTTCTAAATAGGATACATCAATTGTATTTGTAAATATTTTTGATTTTTCAACAACTTTCTTTCCTAAAATAGTATATATCTGAATATTGAATTCTTCAATATTTAAATTTTTCGAATCTATTATAAATGAGTTATTTACTGGATTTGGATAAATACTAAAATCTGAAAGTAAATTATCATTTACTGAAGCTGGATACAAAGAAAAATATATTTGTTGTGCTACTTCAAAATTAGGAATTCCATAACCATGTTGTTCTAAAGGATTGCTATATTTATCTGCAGATTCGTAAACACCTCTTTTTAAATTTGTGTGATAATTAGTATCAGAAGATTTCTTGCCAGAAGATTTTATAAACGCAGGTAATTGTTGATTTAAACAAGCAATAAGACCAGCTATAATTGGTCCTGAAAATGAAGTTCCACTAGATGTAGTAACTACCTCACCTGTAGTATGATTTATTAATGCTGGGTTTTGACCTTGTGCCAAAATCTCCGGTTTTATTCTTCCATCTGAACTTGGTCCATAAGAACTAAATCCGGCAATATTTCCTGATGCATCTACTGCCCCAACAGTAATAACTGAAGTAGCATCTGCAGGTGCAGAAATGTATTTCCAATCTTTATTCCCTTCATTTCCTGCAGAAACAACTAATAACATTCCTCTAGAACTTCCTATTTCTGCTCCTCTCGAAATAAAAGTCGTTTTACCATCCATATCTGCATAAGAATAATTGTATTTTGCTTCATCAAAAGTAGTGTAGCCTAAAGAAGTATTAATAACATCTACTCCTAAACTATCTGCTCTTTCAGCAGCTTCTACCCATAAACTTTCTTCTAAAGGAACTTCTCTAGAAGCATCTTCTGTTCTAAATAAATAAAAAAAAGCATCTGGTGCAGACCCTACAAATTCATCTTCTAAATAACCTCCAATAGTAGACAGAACATTTGTTCCGTGATTATGTCCTGTATAAAATTCAGCTTTTCTTTCTACAAAATCATATCCTCCTAAAATTTGATTATTATCCCTTAACCTTTTAAATGCAGCTAACGTATTTACATTAGGAAAACCTGCATCTATAACTGCTATATGTTGATTTCCACCAGTTAAACCTTGCTCATGAAGAAACTCTCCTTTTAACATTTTAATCTGATTTTCTGAATCTCCGTAAACAAAAGTAGTTTCTATTTCGTTAAATTTTTGATGATGATTTGGAGTAATAGTTTTTTGCTGTTTTTTTCCGCTTCTGTTTAAAGATTTATTTGCAAATTCTATATGATCTATAAAAGTATAGTTTGTAATTAAATCATTAATCTGGCTTTCTGTAGCAATTACATGCACAGCATTTAGCCATTTAGATTTTGCTAAAACAGTAATTGTAGATTCATTTTTTAATTGATTATAATAATTTTCATCAACAGGAACATCTAAAGAATCTAAAGCAATATTTTGTATTTCTCTTCTATCTAATGCTCTTTGAGTAAGCATTGTTAATGGATTTTCTAAAAAAGAGTCTTTGTTTGGTTTATCTTTTAAAAATAACCATGCTTCTTCTTGTTGAGAAAAAAGAGGTGAAAAAATTAAAAAAGAAAAAAGGAATAGTATTTTTTTCATATTTCTACTTTAAAGTATAAAAATATGAATTTATAATCCTTAAAAAAAGCTTTTTAAGATATTACACCAGAACCTAGCAATTCATCATTTAGGTACCAAGCTACAAACTGACCTTCTTGTATGGCAGATTGTTTGTTTTCAAACTCTACATACAAACCACTTTCAACTTTGTGTAAAGTAGCTTTTTCTAAAACTTGTCTATATCTAATTCTGGCTTCAACTTGCATGGTTTCTCCGTTTTCTAAAGCTAAATCTTCTCGAATCCAATGGATTTCTTCGTTAGAAACAAACAATACATTTCTATACAAACCTGTATGATTTTTACCTTCACCAGTGTAAATTACATTTTCTACAACATCAGTTTCAATGACATATAATGCTTCTTTTGTTCCACCAACATTAAGTCCTTTACGTTGACCTTTAGTAAAATAATGTGCACCTTGATGCTTCCCAACAACTTTTCCATCCTCTTTATTGTAGGAAAATTTTGTTGAAAAATATTTAAGTTCTACTTCTTTATTTTCAAACTTTGGAGCCGGTTTTGTATAATCAGAAAAATCTGCAGGAATTGTTACAATGACTCCTTCTTTTGGCTGTAATTTTTGTTGTAAAAACTCTGGTAAACGAACTTTACCAATAAAACACAAACCTTGAGAATCTTTCTTTTCTGCAGTAATTAAATCAGCTTTTTTTGCTATTTCTCTCACTTCTGGCTTTAATAATTCACCAATTGGAAATAATGCTTTTGCTAATTGTTGTTGAGAAAGTTGACATAAGAAATAAGATTGATCTTTATTACCATCTTTACCTGCTAATAATTTATAAACTGGCTTGCCATCTATAATTTCTTCTCCTTTTCTGCAATAATGACCCGTTGCAACATAATCTGCACCTAATTTTAAAGCGATGTCCATAAAAACATCAAACTTAATTTCTCGGTTGCAAAGAATATCTGGATTTGGAGTTCTTCCTTTTTCGTATTCAGCAAACATATAATCTACAATTCTGTCTTTATATTGCTCACTTAAATCTACTACTTGAAAAGGAATTCCTAGTTTTTCGGCAACAATCATAGCATCATTACTATCTTCTAACCAAGGACATTCATTAGAAATAGTTACAGAATCATCGTGCCAATTTTTCATAAAAAGCCCAATAACTTCATAACCTTGTTCCTTTAATAAATGTGCTGTAACACTAGAATCTACTCCACCAGAAAGACCAACAACTACTCTTTTCATTATTTATTTTTGAGGATGCAAAGTTACAAATTAGAAATGGTTTTACTAATTGAAAGAATTGATGTTGTTATTGATTTGAGTTATGTTGAAAATAATGCTTTTAAATAAAGAAAACTTTAAAATCGAAAGGACTAATTATCTTTCTTTTTAGTATAAGTAGATTTTTTCTTTTCTTTTTTAACTTCATCACTTGCAATTTCTCCATCCATATAATACTCCCATTCTCCTACTCTTTTTCCGTTTTTATAATGGCCCGTTTCTTTTAAATTTCCATTCAATTCAAAATACTGTGCTAAACCATTTGGCTTACCATTTTCGTATGTTATTTCTTCAATTAAAATTCCTTTACTAGAATATTTACTACAAACACCATCTAACAAGCCATCTTTGTAAATAGCAAATTCTGTTACTTGTCCATCTGGGTAATAAATTAATTGCTCACCTTCTAGCTTACCATCTTTGTAGTTTTCTTCAGACAGTAAAGTTCCATCTGGATAAAAATATTTCCAATTTCCTGTTCTTTTTTTGCCATTTAAAACGCCTTCTGTTTCAATTTTACCGCTTAAAGTATAAAATTGAACAAATAAAGAATCTGAATCTTCAAAAAAAGTTTTTATAATAACAGGATGATCAGATTGTGTGATATCATAGAATTTAAAAACACCAACTTCTTTTCCATTTTTAAATTTACCAGAATATCTTATTCTTTTATTTGGATAATACTTTTTCCAAACACCAGTTCTTTTTTTATTTTTATCAAATTGATTGATTTTTTGTGCATTAGAATCTTCACTAGTAAAAAAACAAGCGAAAAATGCTAAAACAAAAAACAGTCTTTTTATATTTATCATTTCAATAGTATTTTAATACAAATATACATTAATAGTGCCAAAAACAAATCTACTTTTTGTAACAGAACAACTCAATAATATGGAGAACCCTAAAAGGGAAAACCGAGAAAGAGTTGCAAATATTGTATTAGAAAACAAAGATTTATTTAAAGAATTGGTTACCATAACTTTTGATGTTAATAATAAGGTTTCTATAAAAGCAGCTTGGATTTTAGAATGGATTTGCACACATCATCATTTAAATTGGATACTTCCACATTTAGATGAATTTTCTAATAAAATTAAGAACCTAAAATTCGACAGTGCAATTAGACCTTGTGCAAAAATTTGCGAACATTTAGCTACAGCATATTATTCAAAAAATGAAAATGGGGTTAAAAAAAATCTCTCAATTAAACATATTAACACAATTGTAGAAACTGGTTTCGATTGGTTAATTACCCCTCAAAAAATAGCTGTAAGAGCATATACAATGAATACTTTATATTTTTTTGGTTTAGAAAAAGAGTGGATTCATCCTGAATTAAAACACTTAATAGAAACTAAAATTATACATGAAAGCAAAGGTTGCAAAGCACGAGGAAAATTTATTTTAAAAATGATTGAAAAACACCAGAAATCGCATTAATAAATGTGTTTTAATCCTTATTTTTGTTGCTTACAACACAACAAAAAATGAACTTAACAAAACTTAATGCCATCTCTCCTATTGATGGACGATACAGAGGTAAAATTGAAAATTTAGCAAACTATTTTTCTGAAGAAGCTTTAATTAAATACAGAGTTCGCGTAGAAATCGAGTATTTTATTGCTCTATGTGAAATTCCTTTGCCTCAATTAGCAGATTTCGACAATAATTTATTTGAAGATTTACGTAAAATTTATACAGATTTTACTGCTGAAGACGCACAGAAAATTAAAGATATTGAGAAAGTTACAAATCATGATGTAAAAGCTGTTGAGTATTTTATCAAAGAAAAATTTGATGCTTTAGGTTTACAAAAACACAAAGAATTTATTCACTTTGGTTTAACATCTCAAGACATAAATAATACTGCTGTACCTTTATCTATTAAAGAAGCAATGAATGATGTTTATGTGCCTCATTATTTTGAACTTTTAGAAAAATTACAAGAATTAGTAATTGAATGGAAAGATATTTCTATGTTGGCAAGAACGCATGGTCAACCAGCTTCTCCAACACGTTTAGGAAAAGAAATAGAAGTTTTTGTAGTTCGTTTAAAAGAACAATTCAATTTATTAAATGACATACCTAGTGCTGCTAAATTTGGTGGTGCAACTGGTAATTTTAATGCGCATAAAGTTGCTTATCCTTCAATTGATTGGAAAGAATTTGGAAGCGAATTTGTTCAAGAAAAATTAGGTTTACAACATTCTTTTCCAACAACACAAATAGAACATTACGATCATATGGCTGCGTTGTTCGATACTTTAAAACGTATCAATACAATCATCATTGATTTAGACAGAGATTTCTGGACCTATGTTTCTATGGATTATTTTAAGCAAAAAATTAAGGCTGGTGAAGTTGGTTCTTCTGCAATGCCACACAAAGTAAACCCGATTGATTTTGAAAATTCTGAAGGAAATTTAGGATTGGCAAATGCAATTTTCGAGCATTTATCTGCTAAATTACCAATTTCTCGTTTACAAAGAGATTTAACTGATAGTACAGTTTTACGTAATGTTGGTGTACCTTTTGGACATACAATTATTGCTTTTACTTCAACTTTAAAAGGTTTGAATAAATTATTGTTAAACAAACAAAAATTTGAAGACGATTTAGAAAATAATTGGGCTGTTGTTGCAGAGGCAATTCAGACAATTTTAAGACGTGAAGCGTATCCAAATCCTTATGAAGCTTTAAAAGGATTAACGAGAACGAATGAGAAAATCAATCAGAAATCGATTGCTAATTTTATTGATACTTTAGAAGTTTCACAAGAAATTAAAGAAGAATTAAAGGCTATTACACCTGCTAATTATACTGGAATATAAATGAAGAAAAAAGAAAAAAGAGAAAAGAAAAAAGAAAAATTAGCAAGAAATATTCTAGTCTTGCTTCTTGCTTCTTGCTTCTTACTTCTAAATTTCACATCTTGTCAATCAGATATTAAAGATAATTCTGATAGATTTAAAGTTGGCGTTTTCGAAATTCCTGCTGGAGACAGTTATAGTAAAACTATCATTACTAGAAAAGACAGTCTTCAAATTGAAGAATACGAAAAGATTGTTTCTATTTCTAATGATAGTACTTCTGGTGTAAAAAGAATAAAACATATTGATACTTTGTATATCAAATGGAAAAACAATTTCTTTTATACCTTAAAAATGAAGTCGCCAAAAAAAGAATTGGATAAAGATCCAATTTACGTTCAAATTACAAATGTTACAGAAGACTCTTATAATTTTACAGCAAAAATTGGCTTCAGTAAATTTGCAACAGATGGTACTATTTATAAAGTAAAATAAAATGGAAATTTTTGCACACGCAGATACTTGGGTTGCCTTACTAACATTAACTTTTCTTGAAATTATTTTAGGAATCGATAATATTATTTTTATATCTATTTCAGCAAATAAATTGCCAGAAAATCAGGTTAAAAAAGCGACTATATTAGGTTTGGCTTTGGCAATGATTACTAGAATTATATTACTGTTTGGAGTCTCTTATTTAATTGCTTTAAAAGATCCGTTTTTAGAAATCGAGACAGGTTGGTTTAAGACAGGATTAACAGGACAAAGCATTATTTTATTTCTTGGAGGTCTATTTCTTTTATACAAAAGCACAAAAGAAATTAGAGAAAAAATGGAAGGTACTAATGAAGATGAAGTCATAAAATCTCCAAAAAAAATCTCATTTACAAGTGTAATTATCCAAATTATTTTAATTGATATCGTTTTCTCTTTCGATAGTATTTTAACTGCTGTTGGAATGACAAATGGAGTTGATGGCGCACTAATAATTATGGTTATTGCAGTAATTGTCTCTATATTGATTATGATGGTTTTTGCAAACTCTATTAGTAGTTTTGTAAATAGGAATCCAACCATACAAATGTTGGCATTATCTTTCTTAATATTAATCGGTTTTATGTTAATTACAGAAGGTGCACATTTATCGCATACTGAAATTTTTAACAAATCTGTGGGAGCAATTCCTAAAGGATATTTGTATTTTGCAATCGCATTTTCGTTAGGTGTAGAAATGCTGAACTTAAGAATCAGAAAGAAAAAATAATATCAAAAAATTTAAAAGACATATCAGTTTTATTTTCTTGTTTTTGTTGATGATTCCAACATCAATACAAGTGATGCATGAATTAGAAAATCATGAACATACTATTTGTACTTCAGTTGGTGATCAGCACATTCATGCGCAAGATTTAGATTGTGATGAAATTCACAAACAACTAAATGTTTTTTCTACAAATATTGCATCTAATTACGATGTAATACCAACACATTTTTACACATCTATTTTTATTGATAAGCCTCAAGTTTCTAAAGAGATTTATCAGTCTATAAAAACTACAAGAGGCCCACCAAATTTTACTATTTAAAACCAAATTATCATTATAAAAATGTATGATGAAATATGTCTTTTTTTTAAAAGATTGTTTCAACATAAAATAATGAACACTATTTTTTAATTAGTAAAAAAACATCAATGAAATCATTTATAAAACTGCTATTTTTAATAGCGAGTTTCTCTGTAAGTGCTCAAAATAGCATTTCAGGAAAAATTACAGACATACAAAACAATCCGTTAGAAAACGTTGAAATTTACATTCAGGAAATCCATAAAGGAACAGTTTCCGATGAAAAAGGAATGTATAAATTTAATAATGTACCAAATGGGAAAATTAAAATAACATATACTTATTTAGGTTTTAAAACAGTATCTAAAGTAATTGACATCAATTCAGAAAACAAAGAATTAAATATTCAATTAGAAGAAACATTTTTTGAAATTGATGAAATTATAGTTTCCACACCTTTTAATAAATTACAATCAGAAAATGTAATGAAAGTGGAACGTTTAGATGCAAAATCTATAAAAAAATTAGGAGCTACAACCCTATCAGAAGGGATTACAAACATTGCTGGAGTATCACAAATTTCTACTGGAAGTTCCATAGGAAAACCTGTAATTAGAGGTTTAAGCGGAAATAGAGTTTTAGTTTACACACAAGGAATCCGTTTAGAAAACCAACAATTTGGTGGCGAACATGGTTTAGGAATTAACGATGCAGGAATTAGCAGTGTAGAAGTTATAAAAGGACCTGCTTCTCTACTCTATGGATCTGATGCTTTGGGTGGTGTTTTGTACTTAAACCCTGAGAAATTTGCATCAGAAAATAATTCAGAATTTAATTTAAGTCAACGTTTTTTTGGAAATACTTTAGGAACAAATACTTCAGTTGGAGGAAAAATATCCAAAGAAAACTGGAAGTTTTTAGCAAGAGGAACGTATGCAAATCATTCAGATTATAAAATTCCTACAGATGAAAGAGTAACCAATACTCGTTTTAATGAGAAAGATTTTAAAACAGGAATTGCGTATTCTAAAAACAACTTTACATCTGAATTGCGATATAACTTCAACCGTTCTAAATTAGGTTTAACTGAAGGAATTGCAGAACAATCTACAAGTACAGATCTTTTAGAGCCTTTTCAATTGATTGATAATCATATATTAAGTTCTCACAATCATTTCTTTTTTGGAAACTCTAAATTAGATGTTGATTTAGGATATACTTTAAATGACAGACAAGAGTTTGAAGAGCATGAAGAACATGAAGACCATGATGAAGATGAAGATCATGATGACGAAGAACATGAGGAACATGAAGAAGCTGCCTTAAGAATGAAATTAAAAACGTTTAGTTACAACGCAAAATATCATTTCCCAAAAATCGGTAATTTGGAAATTCTTTCTGGAGTACAAGGTTTGCAACAAACAAATACAAATTTTGGTGAAGAAATTTTAATTCCTGATGCAAATGTAAATGATTTTGGAGTTTTTACAACTGCTAATTATGTTTGGAATAAAAGTACTTTACAAGCAGGAATTCGTTTTGATAATAGACAAATTTCTACAGATAGAATGGAAATTATCCATGAAGGAGATTCGCATGTTTTTGAAGCTATTGATAAGTCTTACAATAGTTTTACAACTTCTTTAGGTTTTAAAACAGCTATTACAGATGCAATTACCACAAGAATTAATGTTGCAACTGGTTTTAGAGCGCCAAACTTGGCGGAATTAAGTTCTAATGGAGTTCATCATGGAACCAATAGATTCGAAAAAGGAAATAGTAATTTAACCAATGAAAAAAACACACAAATAGATATTTCTTTAGAATATAAAACAGAACATTTTGAGTTATTTGCAAATGGTTTCTACAATCATTTAAATGATTATATTTATATTTCTCCAACAAATGAAATTGAAGATGGTGAACAAGTTTTTACATATATACAAGAAGATGCTAAATTATATGGAGGAGAATTTGGCTTTCACTTACATCCTCATCCATTAGATTGGTTGCATTTAGAAAGTACATTTGAAACCGTAATTGGTAAACAAAACAATGGTGATTATTTACCTTTAATACCTGCAAATACTTGGAAAAATACTTTTAGAACAGAATTTACAATTGGTAATTGGTTGCAACAAGGCTATACTTCTATTAGTTTACAGAGTACTTTTGCTCAAGAAAATATCAATACATTTGAAACGACAACAGATAGTTACAATTTATTAAATTTAGGTTTTGGAGGAGATTTTTCAATTAACAATGTAAAATTCTCAACTTCGGTTTCTGTAAATAATTTATTGGATAAAAAATACATCAATCATTTATCGAGATTAAAAAGTGATGGTATTCTAAATCAAGGTAGAAACATTGTTTTTGGTTTGAACTTTGCAATTTAACATCATAAATAATAATGGTAAAAAAGTGTTACTTAATCGTAACACTTTTTTATTTTTGCAGAAATTAAACTGTGCTGTTTTAGATCTTTATAAAGTGATAAAAATGCTCGAATTATAAAGCATTTTTATGTCTAAATTACCAAAAAAACATCAATTTATAGATTTGTCCGATTATGGAAGACCAATTGCAAGAATCATTGCAAATTCCTTAAAATCAACTTCATTTACACCAGTAGATGTAACCATTGCATTTGTTATCTCTGGTTTAATAGGTGTTTATTGTATTGTTTCAACATATTATTGGGCAGCAGCTTTTTTCTTAATTTTTAAATCAATTTTAGATGCTGCAGATGGCGAACTTGCCAGAATTAAAGAAACTCCTTCTTATACAGGTCGTTTTTTAGATTCAGTATCAGATATTATTCTGAATTTCATCATTTTCATGACACTTTGGTATGTAACAGAAGTTAGTATTTGGTGGACTTTATTAGCTTTTTTCGGAATTCAATTACAAGGAACTTTATACAATTATTACTACGTAATTTTAAGAAATAGATTCGAAGGCGATACTACAAGTAGAATTTTTGAAGACTCTACTCCTATTGCTTTGCCTGGAGAAAAGCAAAAAAATGTTACAATACTGTACTTTATTTACAAAGCTTTATATGGCATTTTTGATGAAATAATTTATGCTTTAGATAAAAATGCTCCCAAAGGAAAACCTTTTCCTAATTGGTTAATGTCTTTAGTTTCTACTTTTGGTTTGGGGTTTCAATTACTAATAATAAGTGTATTGTTAGTTTTCAATTTAAAAGAATTTATCATTCCTTTTTTTATAGGGTATTCAATATTGATTTTCGTTTTTATATTGATTCGTAAAGTTTTTTATTAACGAACATGTTCTGTTTTTTTCAATCTGCTTAAAACAATTAAAGAAGCAACAAAAAATAAGGCTAAAGAAAGTACACTCCATTGCATTGAATCTGTTAAATAAATTAAGAAGCCAAATACAAAAGTCCCCAAAACAATCGCTATTTTTTCAGTAACATCATAAAAACTAAAATAAGTTGCATTATCATGTGTTTTTGGCAATAATTTAGAATAAGTAGATCTAGTTAAAGACTGTATTGCACCCAAAACTAAACCTAATAAACCTCCCAAAGCGTAAAAATATAAGTCCACATTTGGTAAATCTTTTTCTAGTAAAAAGGCGCTAAAACAAACTAGAATCCAAATAAATATAGTTATTTTAATTGCTTTAAGGTTTCCTACTTTAGAAGATAATCTAGAAAAAAACCAAGCACCAAAAATAGCAACAACTTGAATCAACAAAACTGTTACAATTAAATTAATAGTTCCTAATCCTAATTCTGAAGAACCAAAAATAGTAGCCAACAAAATAATTATCTGTACACCAACACTTAATAAGAAAAACGCAATCAAGAAATTTCTTAAAGTTGGGTAATTCTTTAACTCATACCAAACCTTTTTAAGTTCTTTAAAACCTTTCCATATATAATCTTTTTCTGGCTTTCTATTATGAACATTATTTGGTAATTTCTTAAAAGTTATTTGAGCAAATCCAATCCACCAAAGACCTACCATTACAAAAGATATACGCATTGCCTTTAAAGAAGCTGCATCTTTTGCACTTTCTAAAGCTGCAGTTATTTCTGCCTCGTTTCCATTAGCTAAAATTGTATCTGGAATACTTAAATCGAAACCAAAAGTTGCGGGATATAAAATCATTCCCAAACTAAACAACAACAATATAATTGAGCCAATATAACCATGAATAAACCCTTTAGCACTTGCAGCATCTTGCTGTTCTGGATGTGCAACTTCAGGTAGATATGAATTATAGAAAACAATGCTAGACCAAAAACCAATACTGGCTAAAACAGTACAAATAATTCCAACCCAAGCAGTACTAATATCTTCAAAGAAATACATGCTAATGACAGATAAACCTCCTAACCAACAGAAGAATTTCATGAATTTTAATTTGTTTCCTGTGTAATCTGCAATTGCAGATAATATAGGCGACATAAATGCTACTACTAAAAAAGAAAAAGACAAAGCATAGCTATACAAAGTATCTGGATAATCCCATTTCATCCAAAGAAAATTTACAGTTTTGCCATCTGTAATTGCGCTGTAAAAAAGAGGAAAAACAGCAGTACTTATTACTAAAGAATATACGGAATTTGCCCAATCGTAAAATGCCCAAGCATTTATTAATTTCTTATCACCAATTTTTAACATAGTTTCTATTTAATAAAAAAGCCGTTCAATTAAAATTGAACGGCTCACAATATAGTAAAACTATTTTTTTATTTAGTCCTTCCTTGTGTATTAAACTTTTGCGCATACTTTTTTGCTGTTGGTAAATAATTACGCAAATCTTGAATTCTTGATGCGTTAGATGGGTGTGTACTTAAAATTTCTGGTTGAGAACTTCCTCCAGATTTCTCACTCATTCTTACCCAAACTTCTGCTGCTTCAGTTCCGTTATAACCTGCCATAATCATAAAAACCAAACCTAATCTATCTGCTTCTTGTTCATGTGTTCTGCTAAATTTTAGCATCCCTAAACCAGAACCAATACCAAAAGCAGTATTCCATATTTGTTGTGTTTGTGGGTTTTTTCCTGATGTTCCCAATGCAACGGCTAAACCACCTATTTGCTGTAATTGTCCATGAGACATTCTTTCTTGACCATGTTTTGCAAAAGCATGTGCAACTTCATGTCCCATAACAGCTGCAACACCATCTTCATTTGCGCATATTGGCATAATACCTGTGTAAAAAACAACTTTTCCTCCTGGCATACACCAAGCATTTACTGTTTTATCTTCTACTAAATTAAATTCCCATCTGTAAGAATCTGCTTCACTAACCATATTATTAGCTCGCATAAAACGGTCTACAGCTGCAGAAATATTTTTTCCAACCCCTTTAATTTGGTTTGTCATTGTTCTGTTTGTAGATAATTTATTCTCTTGTAAGAAACTACTGTATTGAGCAAAACTTGCAGGTAACACTTGTGCATCACTTACAAAATTAACTCTACTTCTACCTGTAATTGGCACTTTACTACATTCTGTGAAAAGAAAAACTGTTAAAAGCAAAAAGGCTATTTTTTTCATCTTATATTTTTTTTAATGTTGATAATTTGTCGGCAGCAATTTATAAATTTTATTAATACCATTTGTGCTCAAAAGGAATTTTATCTGACTTTATAAAAAAACAAGCCAAATAAAATCTATAAGAAAAATACCATTACCTTTAATTATTATGTAAGTATTGCTTTGTTAATTCGTCTACATAAACAATAGAAAAAATCATAAAATTAAACTATATAAAGACATATGAAAAAAATAATCTCATTTCTAATATTAGCAGTAATAGTAAGTTGTTCTAGTAAAGCACAAACTTCTTCTAAAGATAAGAAAACATATAAAGTTGTAAAAACGGATGCTGAATGGAAAAAACAGTTAACGGATAAACAATATTACGTTTTACGCGAAGCTGGTACAGAAAGAGCTTTTACGAGTCCGTTAAATAAAAATTATAAATATGGAACTTATGTTTGTGCCGCTTGTAAAACAGCTTTGTATAAATCTGAACATAAATTTGATTCTGGTACAGGTTGGCCATCTTTTGATAGAGCCATAAAAGGAAATGTAGAATTAGATGTAGACTATAAAATTGGTTACGCAAGAACTGAATTAAAATGTAATACTTGTGGTGGACATTTAGGGCATTCTTTTGATGATGGTCCAGAAGAAACAACAGGTAAAAGACATTGTATAAATGGAATTGCTTTAGAATTTATTCCTGAAAAATAATTTTAAAAAAGTATCTTTATCTATTTAAAATTCAATTTTAAATATGAAGAAACTTAAATTTCCAAGCGCACAAAGTGTTTTGTTAATAATTGCCGCTTTAGTAGCTTTATTAACTTGGTTAATACCATCTGGACAATATGATAGATTGTCTTATAGTAAAGAAGACAATTCGTTTACTAGAAGTAGTTTAGAAAAAACCATAAAACTACCAGCAACACAAGAAACACTTGCCACGCTAGAAGTAAAAATACCGTTAGAAAATTTTACTTCTGGGGCAATTTATAAGCCTATTAGTATTCCTGGAACTTATCAAAAATTAGAATCAAATCCGCAAGGATTTAAGGCTTTTGTATTAGCTCCTTTAAAAGGAATTATTCAAGTTGCAGATATTATTATTTTAGTACTCTTTATTGGCGGTTTAATTGCTATTGTAAATTATACTGGAGCTTTTGAAGCCGGAATTACTAGGCTCTCAAAATTATTAGAAGGCAAAGAATTTACCTTAATTATTATTGTAACTACTTTAATTGCTTTAGGTGGAACTACTTTTGGTTTGGCCGAAGAAACAATTGCTTTCTATCCTATTTTAATTCCCATTTTTTTAGCCGCAAAATATGATGCTATTGTTGCCTTGGCTTGTATTTACATTGGTTCTTCCATAGGAACAATGGCATCAACCATAAATCCTTTTAGTACTATTATTGCTTCTAATTCTGCAGGAGTTAATTGGACAACTGGTATAAATGGGCGAATTACAATGTTGGCCTTGGGTTTAATTATCTGTATTTTATACATTATTAGATATGCGCAAAGAGTGAAGAAAAACCCATCTAAATCTATAATTTTTAATCAAAAAAATGAAATTGAAAAGTTATTCTTGTATGAAAACTCTTCAGCAACTTTTGAATTTACCACAAAACTAAAATTAGTATTACTAATTTTTATAACATCATTTATGGTGATGGTTTATGGAGTTAGTAATCTAGATTGGTGGTTTTTAGAAATGACTGCTGTATTTTTTGTAGCTGCTGTTTTAATTGGATTTATATCAAAAATTAACGAAACTGTTTTTGTAAATACTTTTATTAAAGGTGCTAACGAATTATTAAGTGTTGCTTTTATAATTGGACTTGCAAGAGGTGTTACTATTTTAATGGAAGATGGCTTAATTAGTGATACTTTACTATACTATTCTAGCAATTTAACTGAAGGAATGCATAAAGGAATTTTTATAAACGTAATGATGTATGTCTACAGTGGCTTATCATTTTTTATTCCTTCTTCTTCTGGAATGGCAGTTTTAACGATGCCTGTTTTATCTCCATTAGCAGATGGTGTTGGAGTTGGAAGAGAATTAGTTGTAAACGCATATTTATATGGTATGGGTTTATTCAATTTTATAAATCCAACTGGGTTAATTTTAGCTTCTTTGGCAATAGTAAAAGTAAGTTATGATAAATGGTTAAAGTTTGTTCTGCCTTTAGTCTTTATTCTTGCTGCATTATCTATGTTGGTTTTAACAATATCTGCTTATTTGTAAAATGCGCTTATTTCTTATGGATTAAGTGCATCAAATTTTCCTTATATTTAAACTTTAATCAAACAATTAATGGATAAAGAAGAAATTATTGGTTTACTAGAAGAAAAACATAAAGTATTATTTAATTGGTTAGAAAATCAGCCAAAAGATATTTGGGAAAAAGGTCCAGATGGAAAATGGACAACTGGTCAGCATATTCAGCATTTGGTAGATAGTTTACAAGCTTTAAATAATGCTTTGAGTTACCCAAGGTTTTTCTTAAAATATAAATTCGGTACTTGCAATCGAGATACTAGAAGTTATGAGGTTGTCGCTAAAAAATATCAAAATAAATTACTTGAAAACAGTGACAGAGCAAGAGTATTTAATCAAAAATTAAAAAAACCAACTTTAAAAGAAAGAGAAAGGTTATTGACACGTTTACAAATCCAAAATAAAAAACTACAATATAAAACTAAAAAAATAAGCGACATAAATTTGGATACTTTGCTAATTCCACATCCATTAATGGGTAAGATGACTATTAGAGAAATTATTATGTGGACTGCTCATCATACAGAACATCATACAGAAACATTAGCTTTAACTTATGGTGAAGAAAATTATTGCTAAACCACATCTCTTATTATTTTTTTTAATAGTGTTATATGGTTGTCCACAAGCAATATCACATAAATACAAAGAAATAAACAGTGTTTTAGATATAAATAAAAACAGCATCATAAAATATAAAAATGATTCTATTGATGTTTATTTAAGTTACATTCATTTTTTTGGAAATAAAAAAAGAAATATATTAATTGCTGATCTTAATTTTTTATCAAAAAACTCAATTTCTAAAAATGATTATAATATTGAAATCAGTTCAACTAAATTTGGAATTTTAAAGAGTATAAAAATCCCTTCAGATTATTTAATCCTTAAATCATCTTATCATTCTAATTTAAAAAAAGAAATAGACACAAATAACATTTTCCGTTTTCATAAAATAGTTGGAACAAAAGAATCTTTAAGAAAAATTAAAAAAGATACTATTAAAATAATAATTAATAATAAAACGTATTTGTTTAGAGTACCAAATAAAAATTAAAAATGAAGAAAATTATTGCAAAACCTCATCTTTTCTTCTTTGGGTTAGTTCCTGTATTTATAATAATTGCTTTTTTAAGTGGAGATAAAGTAATTGATGTTAACATTTATAATACATACTTTGTAATGGAAAAGTATCATTTATATTTATTTTCAGCTACTTTTTTTGCAATGATTGGCATTAACTATTTCTCACTTTTTTGGGCAGAAAAACCTTCGAAAAAATGGTTAACAATTATTCATTTAATTCTTCAAACAATAGCTCTAACGCTTTTATTAACCTCAAATAATTGGAATTGGTTACTTGGTAATAATAACTCTACTCTTTTAGATAATATTGCAAATTCTAGCACTATTATTATTTTCTCTTTTCTAATTTTTCTACTTTCGATATTTGTACATTTAATAAACTTCTTTACAAGTCTATTTTTAAAGACAAAAGACTAAAAAAACTATCAACTAATCACTAACAACTAATCACTAATTATTATATTTGTGCTTCCAAAAAAGAACACAAAATTATGTTTAGTAATTTAAGCGATAAGTTAGATAAAGCCTTACACACCTTAAAAGGGCATGGTAGAATAACAGAAGTAAACGTTGCAGAAACTTTAAAAGAAGTTAGAAGAGCGTTATTAGATGCCGATGTTAACTTTAAAATTGCCAAAGAATTTACCAAAAAAGTACAAACAGAAGCACTTGGTCAAGATGTTTTAACAACATTAAACCCAGGACAATTAATGGTAAAGTTAGTTAAAGATCAACTAACTGAATTAATGGGAGGTGAAACTGTAGGTGTAAATTTAGGTGGTTCGCCAACTGTAATTTTAATGTCTGGTTTACAAGGTTCTGGTAAAACTACTTTTTCTGGTAAATTAGCTAACTTCTTAAAAACAAAAAAAGCAAAACAAGTACTTTTGGTTGGTTGTGATGTCTATAGACCTGCTGCAATTAATCAATTACAAGTTGTTGGAGAACAAATTGGTGTTGAAGTATATGCAGAAGTTGGTAATAACAATCCTGTAGAAATTTCTAAAAATGCAATAAAACATGCCAAAGCTAATGGTAAAAATGTTGTAATTATAGATACTGCCGGACGTTTGGCTGTTGATGAAGAAATGATGAATGAAATTTCTAACATTCATAAAGCAATACAGCCACAAGAAACATTGTTTGTTGTAGATTCTATGACAGGGCAAGATGCTGTTAATACTGCAAAAGCTTTTAACGATATTTTAAATTTTGATGGAGTTGTTCTAACAAAATTAGATGGTGATACAAGAGGTGGTGCTGCACTTTCTATAAAATCTGTGGTTGATAAACCTATTAAGTTTATTGGTACAGGAGAAAAAATGGATGCTATTGATATTTTTCATCCAGATAGAATGGCAGACAGAATTCTTGGAATGGGAGATGTTATTTCTCTTGTTGAAAGAGCTCAAGACCAATATGACGAAGAAGAAGCTAGAAAATTACAGAAAAAGATTGCCAAAAATCAATTTGGTTTCGATGATTTCTTAAGTCAGATTCAGCAAATTAAAAAAATGGGAAGCATGAAAGACCTTATGGGCATGATTCCTGGAGCTGGAAAAGCAATGAAAGATGTTGATATTGATGATGATGCTTTTAAAGGAATTGAAGCAATAATTCATTCTATGACTCCATCTGAAAGAAGTACACCAACAAGTATAAACGCAAGTAGAAAAAAGAGAATTGCAAAAGGTTCTGGAACTTCTGTTAATGAAGTAAACCAGTTAATGAAGCAATTTAACCAAATGAGCAAGATGATGAAAATGATGCAAGGTGGTGGTGGCAAAAAGATGATGCAAATGATGAAAGGAATGAAATAATATTTTAAAGAGATAAACAATGTTTGTCTCTTTTTTATTTAACAAAATACAACAACACACAACTATACTATTAACAAATGATTTTATTAGACGGAAAAAAAACAGCTGCGGATATTAAAGAAGAAATTGCTTTAGAAGTTAGAGAATTAAAAAATAACGATAAAAGAACACCACATTTAGCAGCAATAATAGTTGGTAATGATGGAGCAAGTATTACTTATGTAAATGCTAAAGTAAAAGCTTGTGAACGTGTTGGTTTTGAGTCTACATTAATAAGATTACCAGAAGAAACAACAGAAGAAGAATTATTAAATGAAATTGCCATTTTAAATATTGATAATGATATTGATGGTTTTATTGTACAACTTCCATTACCAAAACATATAGATGAGCAAAAAGTATTAATGGCTGTAGATCCAGAAAAAGATGTGGATGGATTTCATCCAACAAATGTTGGAAAAATGGCATTAAATTTACCTACATTTATTTCTGCAACGCCTTTTGGAATTTTAGAATTATTGGACAGATATAATGTTGAAACTTCAGGAAAACATGTTGTTGTTTTAGGTAGAAGTCATATTGTTGGTAGCCCAATGAGTATTTTATTATCTCAAAAAAGAAAGGTTGGTAACGCAACTGTTGCTATGTGCCACAGTAGAACTAAAAATTTAAAAGAATTTACTTTAAAAGCAGATATTATAGTTGCCGCAATTGGAATTCCAGAATTTGTAAAAGCAGATATGGTTAAAGATAATGTAACTATTATTGATGTTGGTATTACAAGAATGGCAGATTCTAGCAAGAAAAACGGATATAGATTAGTTGGAGATGTTGCTTTTAATGAAGTAGCAGAAAAATCTGCTTTTATCACTCCTGTTCCTGGTGGAGTTGGCCCTATGACAATTGCAATGCTACTAAAAAACACTCTTTTAGCTTGCCAAAGAAGAAACTAAAATATGGACAACAAAGAAAGTGCAAATTATTTATCTGAATATTTTCAAATATTAATAGGAATACTTTTAACAAGTTTAGGTTTAAAAGCATTTTTATTACCTAATGGATTTTTAGATGGTGGCGTAACAGGTATTGCACTTTTAGTTAGAACACAAGTAGATATAAATATGTCATACTTATTAGTTCTTTTTAGTATTCCATTTTTAGTGCTGGGTTTTTTTACCGTATCTAAAAGAATTGTTGTAAAATCTATTATCAGTATTTTAGGTGTTGCTTTATTAATACATTTTGAAAACTTTCAAACCATTACAGAAGATAAGTTATTAATATCCATATTTGGTGGATTGTTAGTTGGTTCTGGTATTGGTATTGCAATTAGAAATGGTTCTGTTTTAGATGGTTCAGAAATTTTAGGGATTTATTTAAACGATAAATTTGGAATAAGCATTGGAAAAATAGTGCTATTCTTTAATATTATTTTATTCAGTATTACCGCATTTGTAGTTTCTGTAGAAGTTGCGCTCTACTCTATTCTTACTTACATTATTGCGGCAAAAGTTACAGACACTGTTATAGAAGGTTTCGAAGATTTTATTGGTGTAACTATTGTATCTAAAAAATTTAACCTTATTAAAATTGCCATTTTAGAAGAATTAGGAACAGGTTTAACGGTTTACAAAGGTTCTTCTGGTTTTGGTAGCAAAGGTAAAACAGAAGATTTTGATATTATTCATTCCATAATAAACAGAATCGATATTAAAAAAATGTATAGAATAGTACATAAAATAGACCCTGAAGCTTTTATTGTAGAATTTGATGTAAACAGTGTAAAAGGAGGTGTTTTAAGACATTATATAGATAAAAAGAAAAACAAAAAATTAGAAAAATTTAAAGCTAAAGTTAGTAAAAATGAACATTAATTTTAGCTTATAATCATCTTTATAAAACGGCTTTTCTGTCTTTTTTTGCTCCGAATTCTTTTTTGTAAATCCTTACAATTACCAAAAACAAACTTATTAATAGAGGTCCAAAAATTAGCCCAATAAATCCAAATAAAGGAACTCCTACAATTACTCCAATTAACGTTATTAAAGGATGTACATTATCTAATTTTTTTAGAACAAATAATCTTATAATATTGTCTGTAGAACCTACAACTACCAAACCATAAATTAAAATTCCCCAAGCAGAAAATTCGCTTCCTGTAGAAAGTGTTAAGATAAAAACTGGTAAGATTCCTATTAAAGTTCCTACAAACGGAATCATAGAACCTACTGTTACAATTACAAACCAGAAAAAAGGATCTGTAATACCAAAAATTAAAAAACCTATCAAAGCAATTATTCCTTGTGCAATAGCTACTAAAGGAATACCAATTGCATTAGAACGAACCATTGCTTGAGATTCTGTTCCTATAATTTTTAGGTTCTTTTCACTAATTGGTATGTATTCGTATAATGAATTTCTTAATTCAGAACGATTTGTTAACATATAATATAACATAAAGTACATTAAACCAATTGCTATAAAAATATTGAAAGTACTTCCTGCAAAACCTTGTAAATTATTGGTAATCCAAGTAGAAATTTCAGAAACATCTATGCTAGACGTAATATCGAAACCAATTTTACCTTCTATAATACCCATTTGACTTTTAAAAGCTTCTACTACTTGTTCTGAATTTGTTACAGCATCTCCAATTTTGTTACCTAACATAATAAGAATTCCTGCAACAGGTAATAATATACAAACAAAGGAAAGCAACATTAAAAAAGCCGCTGCCAAATCTGGGCTCCATTTTTTTTTCACTAAAAGAACCATCCATCTTCTTAAAAGAACATATATGGTTATTGCGCCTAAAACACCAGATAAATATGGCATTAACTCTCTAAAAATTAATACAGCAATAAAAAGAATTAATAATAAAACAAATATTTGTCTTATAGTTCTTGGAGCAATAGTGGCTTTCATTTAATGAATTTTAAGGCAATTTATAGATTAATAGAATATAAAACTATAATTATTAAATTTTTAATTAACTCATAACCTATTTTACACAAGAAATTTTCCAAAAAGGAAAAACTATTTTCTCTGATTTATCAACCCATTCTCCAATCCATTTGTAGCCTTTTTTATCAATGTCATAAAAAGTAAGTCTAGAAAAACCTTCAGCGCCATTTGGAGCTTTTTGCTTCTTATACAAAACTATTTTTCCTTCTTTATTCTTATTCCCATTCCAAACTGATAAAGTTGATGAAATATTTGCTGAAGAATAATAATGAACATTCCAATGCAGACTATCCTTGTTATATTGACGAATGCTTCCAGAATGTATTCCATCTTCCTTTAAGGTTTCATCTTGTACAGCAGTTCCGTTCATAATATATTTCCAACTCCAAATCATTTTTGTAGGTTTTGCCCAAGTACCATCTGGGTTTCTAGATTCTGATATGCAATTGCATTCGCCTATTAAATCTTTGTAATCTAGGAGTTGTTTAGGAGCTTCAGGGTTGTATTTACCAAAAGGATTTTCTTTTGAAGTTTCAAAAGTAAAATTTTCTTTTTCTTGGGATAAAATCGAAAAAAAAGACATGCAAAAAAAGATCAATAAAATGGTTTGAAGTTTCATAAATTGTTGATTTTTGTTGTAGAAATTTAGTAAAACCAACAAGATAAGTACTATAAAATACTTTATTTATGATAAAATTAACGTATTTATATTTCTTCTCTATTTACCAAATCCATTGAAAAAGCTGGCAAACAAATAGCAAGGTATTCACATTTCTCTTCAAAAGGATTGGAGTATTGGACTCTCGTATTTTTTTCTATTCTTATGGATTGTCCAGCTTCTAAAACTACTGTTTCTCCTTCTATAATAAATTGTTTTTTACCTTTAATGATATAAGTATACTCTTCGAATTCTGGAGTTTGAAAAGGCTCACTCCAACCAGATGGTGCAACCATGTGAGCAATACTTATTTGCGTGTTTTTATCAGTTGCATTCCCAAAATGTTCTTCTATTAACTTACCATCTGTTGTTGGAACAATAAATGGTGATTTCTGAATTGTGTATTTTTTCATTATTTAATAATATAAAACATTATACTCTCTTTCTACAACTCTTTCAATTTCATTAAAAAGATCAAAATCTTTTTCAAATGAATAAAAATTATCTGCATTTTCTAATTCATTTTGTGTAAAATATGAAATAGATTTTTTTGCTAATTTTTTATTAGATTTATTTTTAGCGCCAATTGCTAACCTTAATATGTTTATATGATTTTTATCTTTTAATAAACAACCAATTATTCCAATAGATTCTGGTTCTGAAACTGTACATTTAAGTAGAATTTCTCTTTCTTTATTGTTAATTAAAATATCGTTATCTAAATAATATTGCAAAATTATTCTCCTTTCAAATTCAGAATTTGGTTGTAGAATTTCTCTTTCGCTATTTTCTATAGAGTATATTTTCAATTAAATTAATTTAAGAATCTTTTTTGAGATGCCTTTTCACTTACTTGATTAAAATGAATTACATTCTGCGTAAGCAATTGAAGCGACATCCTTTTTAGTTTTTCACTAAAAAGATACAGCGAAAAGCGCGGTTGCGTTTTACGCAATATGCCCTAATTAAACCAAACTACAAAAGATTTCATTTTTGCTAAATCTGGAATCTGCTCTAATGTAACTTTTTGAGGACTTAAATTTTTTAACCCTAATTCTTCCTTATCAATAGCAATTGTTGCATTTATATCGTCTAAAAATAAAGTTACTGAAGACAAAGTAGTTTCTACTCTTGGCTTATTTACCAAATTAATTTCAGCAAAAGTTGAACCTAAATGAATGTCTGAAGTTGTTTTAAAACGTGCATCATGAATTTCGATACTTTTTATAGTTGAAGTAGAATCTAATTGTTCTTTAGGCATTATTGTTAATAAATGCTTCCCTCCTTTTTCGTAGATTAAATACTCATCATCATCTTGAAAATAATTGTCTCCCAAAGCTCCTTCACTTAAATTTTTTACAATAGAATCATTCTTAAAAATATTATCTAATTCTAACATTGTTGTTTTTTGTGTTAAAGGACCAACTTTTCCTTTTTCAATTTTAAATTTATCATTATTACTACAACTTACTAATACTAATGTAAATACAACTAATATTGCTCTAAAAGCGTTTTTTTTAATCATTTTTGTTTGGTTTAAATACGTTTATTAAACGTTCTTTTTACTAATTTGTTATTTTAAAACTTTCTTTAATATGCCGAATGCCGCTCTAATAAAAGTTGCACTTGTAAGCACTTTAACTATTGGATTTTGTCTTGTACTTCTTCTAGAATACGTTCTTCTTGTTGCTTTTTCTTCTCTTTGTTTTTCTGCTTCTCTTTCTTTTGCTCTCTTCTCTTTTTCTTTTTCTTCTGCAGCTTTTTTAATAGCTTTTTCTTCTGCTAAATTTATTTTATCAATTTTTGAGTTTAGCATTTCGTAGGCACTTTCTCTATCTAATTCTTGATTGTATTTATGTGTTAATCTAGAATTATTTATAACCTGACTTATTTCTTTTTCTGTAAGTACATCCATTCTACTCATTGGTGCACGCAACATAGTTCTTGCTAAAGGTGTTGGAATTCCTTTTTCGTTTAAAACGGAAACAAATGCTTCTCCAATTCCTAATTTTGTTAAAACATCTTTAGTGTCGTAATAATCTGAACTTGGGTAATTTTCTGCAGCCAACTTAATCGCTTTTCTATCTTTTGCAGTAAATGCTCTTAATGCATGTTGCACTTTTAAACCTAATTGTGCTAAAATATCTTCTGGAACATCTTTTGGGTTTTGAGTTACAAAATACAAGCCAATTCCTTTAGAACGAATCAGTTTTACAATACTTTCTATTTGGTTTAATAGTGCTTTTGAAGCTTCTTCGAAAACCAAATGTGCTTCATCTATAAAAATGATTAATTCTGGTCTTCCTGAATCTCCTTGTTCTGGAAAAGTTTCATATACTTCTGCCAATAATTGCAACATAAATGTAGAGAACAATTTTGGTTTGTCTTGAATATCTGTTAAACGCAACACAGAAATAATTCCTCTTCCGTTTTCGTCTACTCTAGTTAAATCTTCTACTTCGAAAGATTTTTCACCAAAAAATAAATCTCCTCCTTGTTGTTCTATTTCTATAATTTTACGCAGAATTGCCCCTGTAGAAGAAGATGAGATTCGTCCATATTCATTCTGAATTTCTTCTTTACCTTCGTTGGTAACATAATGCAGAACTTTTTTGAAATCTTTTATATCCAAAAGTGGTAACTTATTATCGTCGCAATATTTAAATATAATAGCTACAATTCCACTTTGCGTTTCAGACAAATCTAAAATTCTTGATAATAAAACTGGACCAAACTCTGATATAGTTGCACGCATTTTTGTTCCATCTTGTTCAGAAATTGTTAAAATTTCTATTGGGAACTTTTTAGCTTCAAAAGGGAAACCAATTTTTGCATGACGTTCATCAATTTTTGCGTGTCCAGGACTTGGCTGCGCCAAACCAGAAAGATCTCCTTTAATGTCCATTAATAGCACAGGAATTCCTTTTTCTGATAAATTTTCCGCTAAAACTTGTAGTGTTTTTGTTTTTCCTGTTCCTGTTGCGCCAGCTATTAAACCATGTCTATTTAAGGTTTTTAAAGGAATTTTTACAATGGCATCTGTTATGGTTTCTTCTCCTAACATTGCTGCACCTAATTCTATAAAATCTCCTTTGGTTTTATAACCCTCATTAATGAATTCAAAAAATTCTTCCTGCTTACTCATGAAAACTAAATTTTGATAAAAATAATCAAAGTTTAATTGTTAGGAAATAAAAAGTTGGGTTTGTTTATAAATGTTTTGGATTAGAAAATATATTTATATTACTTATTTATATTTTCTTTTAATTTTTAATATTTCTTTTGGGGTATTTAAAAAATCGGTGAATTTAACTTTAGATTCACCTTTTTCAACCCATTCTAATAATGGATACTCAACTATTTTTTCGATTATATCGTTTCCAAATAATTTCTTTATTCTAATAATTAGTTCTACATCAAACAACCATTTTGTTATAAATTTATCATTAAAAACTGCAACAGGAATTTTTGTAGAAAATAGTTTAGCACCACATTGCGTGTCATATACTGGTAATTTTAGAACATTAGCACTAATTATAGTTGCAAAAATTCTACCGAATAAAAAACGATGGAATTTTCTATTTACATTTGCTCCCATTCTTTTTATTCTTGACCCCATAACCAAAATCAAACTATCATTTATAATGAAATAATTGCGAAGGTTTTCAATTTCAAATAATGGTGTTGCCAAATCTGCATCAAAAAAACCAATGTAATCGTATAACTTTAAGTTATAGAGTTCTAATACAGCTTCTCTAATTGCTTCTGCTTTACCTACATTTTTATTATTATTTATAACAAGTACTTTATCTGGCTCTTTTATTTTAATTGAATTTAAAACATCTATTGTATTATCGCTACTGCCATCATTTACAAAACAAAAATGGATATCCTTGTTTTGTATAAATTTTAAAAAAGTCTTTGTAGGAAGTCTTTTCTCTTCATTATAGCATGGAATAATTATACAAGTTTTCATTATTTTAACTTAAACATAGATATTATTGGGCTGTTGTCTCTAATAATCTTAAAAATAAGTTTATTATCGTCAATTTTAATTGCTTCTAAATAATTATTAGTGATAAAATAATCTGCATCTTCAATATTTTCGCTCCTAACAATCCTTTTTTTATCTTTTAAAGGCAATGTTTTAGCATTTTGAAAACCAATAAGGCCAGAAAAAACCACTTTTATTTCTTCAGAATCATCTAAACTAACCAATGTCTCTAATGCTTCTTTATAAGAATGTCCCCAATAATCTAGCTTAAAATTTTTAGCTCTATAATTTTCTTTTGAACTAACAAATTCATTAAAATAAACTGTTTGATAAGGATGTAATGAATATTGTTTTTTAAGTACAAAAACTTGATAAATAATTAAAGAAAATATTAAGTATTTATGAATTTGTTTGTCCCTAAAATAATAGATAAAGAAAATAATAAAAATAATAAAACTTGGATACAAGAAAAACAATTGCCTCCAACTATTATAAATTACAGAGTTTTTTAATAAAACTATTGCTATAGTTAACACAAAAAATGAGCTTAAAAAAGCGATATATCTGGTTTCTTTTGTTACTAAAAAAGCACCTTTTGTTTTTAATACAGATATTGTAAGTAGTAATATACCCAAACAACCATAAACTAAATATAAAAAAGGATTAGATATAAAAAACCATTTAAAAAAATAACTTTTATCATCTGTTGCTCTAATCATTTCTCCATAAGTTAACTCAAAAGGATTATGTCTAAAATGCGACATGTTAGTAAATGATTGAAGAAAGTTATCTATTGGATTCGCCCATAAATTTGGCCAAAATAAGTAAACAAAAAACGCTGTAATAAAAAAATACAACGCGCTGTTTTTAAACGTACTTTTTATGTTATTGAATTTAAAATCTAAATAATCAAAAATAAATAGATATGCAATTACTGCTATTGGAAACAGCACCCCAACTATTCTAATATTAATTAAGAGCGCACTAACTAAAGAAAGCAATAGAATGTTTTTAAAACTCCTTTTTTTTATAAACTTTATAAAAACATAGAAACATATAATAAACATTGCCATTAAAGGAATATCCTTTGAGTTTATAAAAGAATGTGCGTAAATTCTGGGATTTAACATGTATAGAAATAATGCTAAAACTCCATAAATTTTTGAATTGAATAATTGAGAAATTAATAAGTAAAGAAATACACCACCAACTATATAAAATAAATGTGTTATTAAGTGCCTATAAGCATAGATATTTCTTTCATCTCCACCAGGTTTTTCCCAATTAAAAATTTCTTCTAATATAACTAAAGGAGCTTCAAAAACTACCCCATAATCCCTATCCATCCATGTTTTAAGAGATTTATTACCTTTAAAAACATAAGACATATTTATTTTAGCTGTACCACGTTGTACAACTTCATCTGTACTTATTCCATAATCTTTATAAATAGAAAATGTAATAAATATGGAAATAATTAAATAAAGAGAGATTATAAATTTGTCACTTTTCATGCCCATCCTTTCAATTTAAATATCCGTAGATATTTTTTTTTCGAAAGTAAGCTAATTTTTTATTAATAAAAACAAACTACAGATGAATGTGATATTGAGTTAAGCTTTATAAACCCTTAAATGTTCTTACCTCACAAAACTTATAGTTTAGTTAAAAGATTTTTTTAGATAAAAATAATAACTAAAGTAACTGAATAAAAAATGATTAAATTATAATTGTTTCAACAACATTTTATCATTTTAATCTTCTTTTGGTAAAATATCGAATCTTGCAGTAGGATTTGCCGACAATCTTTCTTCTCTAATCAACTGACCAGTTTTATCGCAAACTCCATAAACCTTATTTTCTATGCGTTGCAAAGCAGATTTTAATTCACTTTCTTTTTTTTCTAAACGTTTTTTTAGTTGTTCGTTTTTTGCTTGTTGTTGAGAGTGTTTACTTGTTTGGTTAAAGTCTACATTAGCATTTGCCAAACGTTGTTTTTGTTCTTTTAAATTTGTTTCGAACTTCGCCAATTCTTCTTCTGTAGTTTTTAAATCTTCTTCTATAATTACTTTGAATTGCTCTAATTTTTCTGGACTGTATTGTTTTTTATCTAACATATATTTTATTTGAATTAACGTTCATGAAATTAAATTTCAACTTATCTTTCAAAGATATATGTTATGTTAAGAGCATTTGTTTCCTATCCAACTAATTCTTAACTCAAATAGATAAATTTGTTAGGAATAATATTGATAAAACACCAACTGTCATCAATATTTATAGAAAATACTTCCATTTTTTTATCAGACTTTACTATTAATTATTACGTTATTATGATTTTCGTTTTAAAAACCAAAATCTCACATACAACAATAAATACCCAACTAATAGCAAAACCAATAAATGAATAAAACCATCAGTAATATTACCAAGGGTTGCCACTTCTGTGGCTAATGCATTAAAAACCTTAAAATATGGTGTGGATGGTAATATATTTGCGAATAATTGTAATGCATTTGGCATTGCTTCTATGGGCCAAGAATAGCCAGAAACTAAGAATAATGGATAGGTAGAAAATGCCAAAACCTCTGTCCAACCAATTGGAGTTTTAAAGAAGGAAGCAAACAATATTGTGTATAAAATAACAACAGAAATAAACAAAAAACTTAGCAATAAATGCAACAAAATAGCACCATTAAAGCTTAATGAAAAGTGTGGAAATACTAATTTATAAAACAAAAAGAAATAGGCTGTATATAGAATTACATAATAAAAACTCTTTGCTGAAAGAACTCCAATAAAATTATAAAAAGTAAATTTTCCTGTATCTTTTAAAACTCCATTTTTAAATTCGTGAACCACACTTTGTCCAAAACCAATTACTAAAGTTTGTTGCAAAATTAAAATCAATAAAATGGGTAACAAATAATCGCCATAATTATTGGTTGCATTATAAATAGATTTTATAACAGGCATTATAGGTTGTGCCTTTTGTTTGGCAATTTCAACAGGAATATTATTCGATATAAAATATTGCATTCTAACGCCACCAGAAACTGTTAACATAACTTTTTGTACTGATTTGTTAATTTCGTTGGACGTTAAAAACTTGGTATTATTTAAAATGAGTTCTACATGAGAACCGTCTAAATTCATCGTTTTTTTCTGAAAATTGTTTGGCAGAATAACAATTCCTTGAACTTTTAGATTATTAAATTGAAACATTGCTTCCTCTAAAGAAGAATAATGTCCTTGAATAGCAACTTTTTCTGAAGTGTTTATCAATTGAGAAACTTTTCTCGATAAATTGGAATGATCGTAATCTACAACAGCAATTGGTATTTCTGAAACCTCTTTTTCTGAATAAATAGAGCCAATAAAAAAAGCATACAAAATCGGAGCCACCAAACAAGTAAGCAAGACGCTTTTGTCTTCAAAAATTAAAGACAATTCATTTTTTAAGGCAGTTATCCATTTTTTCATGCGGTTGCTTTATTTTTTTGAAATAATAGCATACTAATGGTTACAGTATAACCTACTAAAAAGAAAAGCAGTAAATTTATTACAGGTTGCGCTAAAAAAGAAAAAGGTGTGCTCATTTCTAAACCTTTTAAAAACGCATTTAAGAAATGTGTGTAAGGAATTATTTGAGCATACCAAGCATCAAAAGCTGGCATTGCCATAATTGGGAATGTAAAACCACTAAATACAAACGCAGGGGAATTGTAAACAAAAGAAACATCCATTGCAATGGCTTCATTCTTAAAAATGGTAGAAATCATAATTCCTAACATTGCATTTGCCAAAACAAATACCAAAATAACCCATAAAAATGGTAAAATATTTACACTTGCTGGAATACCTAAAAGTGGATGCACAACCGAGAATATAAAAACAGCTACCACAAAACCTAATAATGTATAAGTGAGTAATTTTCCTAAAATTATTCTAAAAATACTACCATTTGAAAGTACTATTAAATCGTTGAATGTGTTATTTGTGTATTCTGAATTTACAGATCTTGCAGCCAAAAAGAAAACAATCATTTGCAATAAAACCGTTGTTAAACCCGGAATTAAATAATATAAATAATTATAATGTGAGTTGAATAAAGGTTTAGAAATTACCTTAATTGGCATCACCATTTTTTCTGCTTTTTCATGTGGAATACCAAGTGTTTTAAAAGTATTCAAATTAATTCCTGCAGACATTGTATTTATAAAAGTAGCAGCTTCCTTAAAAAGTAAATTCCCGTAAATAATGTTTGAAGAATTGGTATAAACAATCAATTTCTCTTGATTTCCTCTAAATATATTTTTCTGAAAGTCTTTTGGAATTAGATAAAATCCTTTAATGTCAGGGTTTTCAATAAAAACCTCTTCAATATTATCTTTTGAATTTAAAAATTTAACAATGTTTAATTTCGGAGAAGCTTCTACATTATTTATTACTTTTCTACTTAAACCTGAATGATCTAAATCTAAAACCGCAATTGGAACCTTTTCAATAGCTCCTTTTTCGTAAATAGCGCCCAAATAAAAGAAAACTCCAATAGGAATTACCAATAAAAGCACCCAAGCTGCAGGTCTTTTTTTCAACCGAAACAGCTCTCTAATAATTATTTTTAGTATAATTCTCAAAGTTTAATATTTAAACTCATACCTGGTCGTAAATTTTCGATTTTCTCAATTGGAGTTAAATGAATTTCAAAGGTTTTCATGTCTAATCTCCCCTTATCTGCTGTAGGAATCCAATCTGCAAAATCTGCCATTGGTGCTATATAAGTCACTTTAAATTGATGAGAATTGTTATTAAAAGCAGGTAATTTTCCTGAAACTTCTGTTCCCATAGAGAAATTCTGTAAAAAATCTTCTCTTACATGAATTACGGCATAAATATCTTCTAATTTTTGTACAGTAAAAATAGGATAACCAGCAGGCATTACTTCACTTTTCTCAGCTAATTTCGATGAAATTTCACCAGAAACTGGTGCATAAATTTCTAATTCTTTATAATAAGCTTTAGCTTCATTTACCATTCCACCAGCAGCGTTCATTTGTCCTTTTGATGCTTTTTTATCTTCAATTCTTGCGCCTTCTTTTGCCATTTCGAAAATAAGTTTTGCGGCGTTCATTTGGTCGAAAGCTGCATCTCTTTTAAATGTAATCTCGTCCATTTTTTGGGCAGAAATTAAACTATCTTTAGACATAACTTCTAATCTTTTAAACGATTTTTCAGCATATTTATATTGACTTTGCGCCATTTTATAGGAATCTTCAGCGGCAGCAACTTCTTGTTTTCTTGCGCCAAAATTTGCTTTTTGGTTTACAGATTTTGCAGCATCGAACATGCCTTCTGCTTGTTCTATTTTAGCATCTAAAATATCACTTTCAATAGTTGCTAATAATTGTCCTTTTTTTACTTTATCCCCTAATTTTACATAAATTTTTTCTATGCGTCCAGGAATTTCTGATGCTACTCGAATTTCTGTAGTTTCAAATAAACCTACAAAAACACGATTTTCGTTTTCGCTTGGTTTTTGTATAATTAATAAAAATATTCCCACAACAACAATTAAAATCGGAATAATTAATATGAAGAGTTGTTTTTTGTTTTTCATAATGAAATAAATTTCTATTTTTTTAAATTTTCAACATTTAAACTTCCTGTTGAAATCAATAAATCTAAAGCTACCAAACGTTGGTTGGCAATTTTTTTGTAGTAATTGAGTGTAGAATTTTGATATTCTGTTTCCGTTTCTAACAAATCCGTAATAGAAATTAAACCTTCTCTATAACTTTTTCTTGCTAAATTTAAGCTGTTTTTAGCAACTTCCATTTCTTTTTGTTTCAATAATAATTGCTGATTTTTCACTTCAAAATCTACTTGCATTTTTTTTGCAAAAAGAGATAGTTTTTCTTCTACATCTATTTTTTCTTCTTCTGCAATCGTTTTTTCAATATTGGTAATACGTGTTTTATTGGTGTTTTTAAGTCCGCTAAAAAGATCCCAATGCATACCAACTCCTAAAAAATAAGTTGGAAATAACTCAAGTTTATTCAACTCTAAATTTACGTTTTCGCCTCCTGGTAAACTGTAAGGCGTTTCTAAACTTGCATTGAACAAATTGGAATAAGAAAGTGTTGCCAAAGCTTGTACTTTCGGTAAAAATGAGTTTTTATTCATCTTTAATTTGTAACCATAAGCATTTATGGAAGCTTCCAACGCTTTTAATTCTGGACGATCGCTAAACGTGTTTTCTATGCCATTTAAATCCCAAGGTTGTAAATGAAATTTGTATTTTTCTAAGGTGGAAGGTGCCACATCCGTTAACATAGAAAGTTTGGAATACAACAAACTTAAGTTTCCATATAACTCCACTTTTACAGAAGCTAATTTTAATTCGGCAGCCGTAATTTTATCTCTGTCATAAGGAATTGCGAGTCCGTTTTTGATGGCTTTTTTTACTCTTTCCTTCTCTTTTGCTAACCTTTCTTCGCTTTTTGTAATTACAATTTCAGATTTTCTCAACAATTCAATTTTATTAAAAGTGTCTATTACATCTTTTATTATTGTCGATTTTTCTGCTGTAAGCATGTAATTCTTTGCTTTAATTTTCTCCTCTGAGGCTTTAGAACCATAACTGACTTGCAAACCTGAAAACAATAGAGCTTTCGCAGTTAAATTCGCATTAAAAATTTGACTCCGAGCATCGAACCTTGTTTCGCCTTCGAATAATTCGATTCCTGTAATTGGCAATTTTACTGTGGGAATATCTACATTTATTCTGGTGGCTCCATAACCATACAAAGCATCAAATTCTAAAGTGGGTATAAAATTCTGACGAATGGCTTTCGTTTCTATACTATCGATGGAAAGTTTATGAATAGATTTTTTTAAAGCATAACTTTTATTTAAGCTACGATTAATAAGATCAATTTCTATATCACTTAAATTTTTTTGAGCAAATGTTGAGCAAAAAGAAAAGAAACTAAAGAAACTTATTAATAGCGATTTTTTCATAAAACAAGAAATTGAATTACTTTTTAAGCAATTAAAAAATTGTATTTAAACTAAGATAGTCTAAAAACCTACGTTTCTAATAGCCTATATAAGCTTTAGCTAAATTAATATTTTTAGATATAATAGCAAACCAATACTTGTATAATTATAAATCCTTAAGCTTTACTAAAGTAATTAGGAATTACTTCTTTTAGTTTTTCTAATGTTTCTGTTACCGATAAATCGCTCATTCCTCCTGAAGCATTTGCATGTCCACCACCATTAAAATTTTCTTTTGCTAACATATTTACAGGGTTTTCTGCACCTTTAGATCGGAAAGAAATTTTCATAATTCCATCTCTTTCTGTAAAGACAATAGCTGCTTTTATTCCTTTTATTGATAAAACTAAATTTGCTAAACTATCTGTATCACCTTTTTTGTAATTATATTTTGCCAATTCTTCTTTAGATAAAGAAATAATAGCCACATTATAATCATACAGAATTTCTAATTTTTCGCTCATGGCAAAACCTTGCAAACGCAAACGGGATTCTGTATTATTATCGCTTAATTTTTCATGAATTAAATGATGTTCTACTCCAGAGTTTAAAAGCTTCGCTAAAACTTCATGAGTTCTTGGCTTTACAGAATTGAATCTAAAACTACCAGTATCTGTTAGAATTCCTAAATATAAAGGAGTTCCTATTTTTTCGTCTAATAAATTTAAATGACCAGATTGTTCTATCAATTCTACAATTAATTCTGATGTTGATGAAACTGTTGGTTCAGAAACTATTATTTCAGGGAAATCTTCAGGGTTTAAATGATGATCTATCATAATTTTCTTACAAGTTGCTTCTTCTAATAAAACTTGCATTTCTGGTCCTACTCTATTGGTTGCATTGTAATCTAAACAAAAAATTAAATCCGCTTCTTCAAATAAACTTGTTACTGCTTTAGGGCTTTCTTCCATTAAAATAATAGAAGAAGTATCTAACCAGTATAAAAAATCTGGTGCTTTATCTGGATGACAAATAGTTGCCTTTTTACCTAATTTTTCTATGAAATATAACAAACCTAATGAAGAACCTATTGAATCTCCATCTGCAGATTTGTGTGCTGTAATAACTATGTTTGAAGCAGACTGAATTTCTGCTTCTATTTGTTTGTAAATATTCATGAATTGTGTTTTTCAACTGCAAATAAAAATAGCAGTTGTGACTTTTTTTATTAGGGCGCGAAGTTAGGTTTATTATTGTAGTGAAGAAGAAAACTAATAATAACTTTTAAGTATAAATATAGAATTTAATCAATCCAATTCTTAAAATCCTTAACACGCTCTCTACTTACAATAATTTCAGTTTCGTTGTAAGAATTCAAAATTAATTTTAAACGTGAATTTGAATACGCAATAATATCTTTTATAGCATTTATATGAACGATAAAAGTTCGGTTGACTCTAAAAAACTGTTCTGGGTCTAATTGTTCTAGCCAATTTTCTAAAGAGTGATCTAATAAGAAATTTCTGTTTTCTGAAGTAAGAATATAAGTGGATTTATTTTCGCTATAGAAACACTCAATTTCATCGATATTTATAATTTTTATATGCTGACCAACCTTAATCGAAATTCGTTTTTTGAACTTTCTATCCACAGGATTTATCAGTAATTTTCGAATATCATCTAAATTTACTTGAACATCTGTTTTTGTAGGTTGATGTTCTTTAAACTTATCTACAGCCACCTTTAATTCGTCTTCGTCTAAAGGTTTTAACAAATAATCGATACTATTTAATTTGAATGCTTTCAACGCATATTCATCATAAGCAGTTGTAAAAATAATTGCCGATTTTACGTCAATTTCTTCGAAGATTTCAAATGATAATCCGTCTGACAATTGAATGTCTAAAAAAATTAAATCTGGATGCTCGTTATTCTGTAACCAATTTAAAGATTCCTCCACAGAATGCAACATTTGCTGAACTTCGATATCTAAAGCACCCAACATTCTGTTTAACCTTCTTGCTGCTGGTTTTTCATCTTCGATTATTAGTACGTTCATTTTTTATTAGATGTTTAGATTATTGGATAGTTGGTTTTTTAGACTCATCAACTTTGTAACTTTAATACTTTGTGACTAAAATACAAAAACTATTTCTTCATCATTTCGTCAATCTTTCGTTGTTCCCAATCTTTGCTAAATATTTTGGGTGCTCCAAAAACTAACATTCCGTGAATTATTAAGCCAACTCCCCACCAAAAGAAAAAATTATAATTATTGATGTCTGTAAATGCATCTATTACTGAATCTCCACGATCTATATCTTTGTAAATTCTTCTTCCAATAAAGAACAAATTAATAATTAAATAGGCAGAAAAGTGTTTGTAGAATTGTTTAATTTCATGAATTCTCTTTTTTACTTTCTTGTATTTTTCTGAATCAAAATCTCTTTCCATTTTATTGTTTGTTTTTTTTCATTAATTCGTTCATCTTCTTTTGTTCCCATTTATCAATAAAATTAGCTTTGAATTTAAAGACATAAATTCCATGAATAATCAAACCAAAAAGCCATAAACCAGAATTTACCCAAATGTTTGTTTTTATCCAATTGATTGAATTTGGATTCGAAATTCGAGCTTCAAAAAAACTGATAATCATATCAGAAAAAAGCAATAAAACCAGCATCATTATTACAAATATCTGTAAATGATTGTAAAAGTTTTTGATTCTTTTTACATTATTTTCAGCTTCTTTATAAGTAGTATTTTCTATGTTGTTTTTCATTATAATGTATTTGTAATAGTTTGATTTTCAAAATTAATGATCCTGCATATATTTTTCAATCTTCTTTTTCTCCCAATCTTTTCCGAAAAATAGGTTGGTTCCAAAAACGCCCAACCAATGGAAAAATAATCCTATTCCCCAAAATAACCAAGTAGAATACGTTCCAAAATGAGTAATTGCTCCTGTAAAACCATATTCGCCATCACTATCATTTGTTAATCCGTAAATAATAATTGCGCTGATAAAAATATTTACAACAATATAAACTGCTAAATGAATGTAAAATCCTTTTATTTTTTCTACTCTTTTCTTCGCTAATAAATATTTATGCTCTTCTGTAAAATTACTTTTAGTATTATCTATTCTTTCCATTTTCTGTCATTATTTGTTTAATTTTTTTCTCTTCCCAATCGTTTCCTAATCCTAATTTAGAAAACCCAAATACTTGCACCCAATGTATGGCTACTGAAAATAACATTCCAAATCCTGCCAACCAGAAAAAGTGGAAATGTGGAACAAACATCAAGTTTACAGTTACAACTATAGGAAATGCAAAAATCATAACTGCTAAATGCATGTAGAAATCTTTTATTTCTTTTACCTTCTTTTTTGCTTTGATGTATTCTTGTTCTTCTATGTAATTATGTTCCATTTTATTTTTTTTCTTCGTTCATAAATTCTTTAATTTTTCGGTCTTCCCAGTTTTTTTCTAAACCTAATAACCGAATCCCGAAAACACTTAACCAGTGGCAAAAAAGCCCTAAACCCCAACCTACTAAAGAGAACCAAAACCAATGAAAATGAGGTTCAAATTTTAAATTTGTAAAAATAATGACTGGTATAATTACACAATAAACTGAAAGATGTGTGTAAAAAGCTTTTATATCTCTAACTCTTTTTTTTGCTTTTGCATATTGTTGAGCTTCAACGAAATCTTGCTTCATTTTAATTGTATTTATTATTGTTGTTCTGCTCCATCATTTCCTTAATCTTTCTGTCTTCCCAGTTTTTTCCCAAGAAAATATTGTAATTATTCACTTCTAAAAAATGAAAAGTCAAGCCTATTCCCCATCCAAAAATTGGAAACCAAAACCAGTGAAACCCAGGAGAGAATCTTAAATTGATGAAGATTAAAAACGGAATTACCAAACAGTAAGACGCTAAATTCTGATAAAATTCTTTCAATTTTTCTACTCTTTCTACTGCTCTAACATATTTGCTATTTTCTAAATTATCTTGGTACATAATATTGTTCATTTTAATTAAGAGAGGTAAACTCACCTTAAATGTTTTGTTGTTATTTTCTATTTTCACTCCTTTATTAGTGATTAATCCATATCTATCAGCAATGTTTTGCAAACCAACTTTGGTGCTTTTTCCGATTGCTTCTTTAGGATTGATGTTGTTTTCTATAATTAAATAATTATCTTCTTGATAAATATTAATTGTTAAGGGTTTAGAGGTGGAAACCACATTGTGTTTCACTGCATTTTCTAATAAAAGTTGTAATGATAAAGGCACAATTTTCAACTCATTATTTTCAATAGAATCAGGAATATTGAATTTTACAGCATCTTCAAAACGCATTCCTAACAATTCCATATATGTTTTTGCAAACTTTAATTCTTCTTCAATAGGTACTAAATCTTTATTTCTTTGCTCCAAAACATATCTATAAACTTTAGATAATTTTGTGGTAAATCTTTCAGCTTGATTCGGGTTTTCGCCAATTAAACTCGTTAATACATTTAAACTATTGAATAAAAAATGCGGATCTAATTGGTTTTTTAAAGACTCAAATTTTGCAGTTTCTGTTTTTGCAACAATTTCTTGTTTGGTAGTTTCTTTTGTCATTGCTAACTTCCAATTCTGCATAAAACCTCTTGCATGTAAGAATGTTGAAATTCCTAAAGAAAGAATGATATAAAACAAGTGAATCCAAAGAAAATTACCTTTAAAAAAATTATCAGCTTGGTTACCATTTATTATCACAAACACCACATAATCAATTAATAAAACAACAGGAATTGTATATAAAACTGTGGCTATGATTCCTGCCCAAACTCTTTGATTTGTTTGTGTAATCCAACTCCATTTAGAAGATAAGTAATTGTTTATAAAACCGTTACCAAAACCAATTCCAAAAGAATACATTCCAGAGATTATAAAAGACCACATAATGCCCTCTACAGTTGTTTGACCGAAAATAATACTAAATAAGATTCCAAAAATTATGGTTAGTTTCAAACAAAGAATTGCTCCTTTTTTAATACTTCTTATCGTGTAAACCTCTTGATTGGTATTCATTTTTATCTTTTATTAAGTTTGATAAAGTTAAATATTAAAATTTAATTTCTAATTTTAAATCTTCATCTTTCAACATAAACTTTGCATTTTCGAAACTTGGTGGCGCAAAAGCCATTACGTTATTAGAAGAACCATAATCTTCTAAAGGCATTCTGTTTGCAGAAAAATCCATTTTATCATTGTTATTTTTGTCATGATAACAAGTAACTGCATATTCTCCTGAAGGAACATTTTCGAAAACAATAGTTGACTTTCCATTTACAATTTTACCGTTTTTACCTTGAATTGGTTTCCCCATAAAATTGTCTTTAGTATATAATGCATATCCTATTTTCCCAGCATCTGAAGTTGCATTTACAACAGTAACAGTAATTGTTTGTGTGTTTTGAGCAGTAATCGAATTTGTAATTGATAACATTGCTACGACTAAAATTGATAGTAAAAATTTCATAATATTTGTGTTTAAGTGTTCCTATTAATTGTTATTGATGGTACAAAGATGCAACACAACCACAGTTTTTTAAATTAAAGAATACCCAACTGTAATTTTTTTATGCTGAATTGTAGTTTTCTTTTAAAATGAAGATGTTTTCGTTTAAAATATTCAATAATTAGATGAGAACATCAATAATATGAATTACTTAAAAGTAGCTTTTTCTAAAAATTCAATAATTATAAACTTCTTTTTTTATCAGATTGATAAAAATTAATAAAAACTCTTCATTTATAACCATTCAATCAAAAATTAATTTACATTTACACCATGTTTACAACAAAAAATAAAACAAATACTATAGTTCCCAGATTGCGCTTTCGCAGTCAAATTCGCTAATTCTTAAATTTAGCAAAAAGGAAACTATAATTTTTATTTTTTATCATGTATTACAATCACACAACAAACATCAAAAGCAAACAAAACCAAGTTATTACTTCTAATAACAATACTTTTGTACGCCGCTTTTTCTCTACACGCCCTTTGGGTGTTTAAAAAATTATGGAATTAGGTGAGTCCAATTCTGCATCTCAAAACAACAAAACAAATACATTTAACATTAAAACATCAATACAATGCAAATTGTAATTGCCAACAAATCTCATAGTATTTACGCAGAAACTATCTGTAAAACTATAGAAGAAGCTTCTAAAGTTAGAGGAACAGGAATTGCCAAACGTAAGCCAGAATACATTACAACCAAAATGGAAAATGGAAACGCAGTTATTGCTTTAGATGGCGATAAATTTGCAGGTTTCTGTTATATAGAAGCTTGGGGACATGGAAAATTCGTTGCCAATTCTGGTTTAATTGTACATCCAGATTTCAGAAATTTGGGTTTAGCAAAAAAGATTAAACAAGTCGTTTTTGAACATTCAAGAACAAAATTTCCAGACTCAAAAATCTTTAGTATTACAACTGGTTTAGCAGTTATGAAACTAAATAGCGATTTAGGGTACAAACCTGTTACTTTCTCGGAACTTACAGACGACCAATCTTTCTGGAAAGGTTGCCAAACTTGTAAAAACTACGATGTTTTAACAAGAACAGAACAAAAAATGTGTTTGTGTACAGGAATGTTGTACGATCCAAAGAAAGAAATAAAAGAAGAATCTAAAGAGGTTAAAAAAAACCGATTTGAAAGAATAAAGAATTTTAGACAAAACTTGTTTTTAAAAAAAGATAAAAAATAATTAAGATGAAAAAATTAGTAATTGCTTATAGTGGTGGTTTAGATACTTCATATTGTGCAGTAAGTTTATCAAAAGAATACGATGTACATGCAGTTAGCGTAAATACAGGTGGTTTTTCTGATGAAGAAATAAAAAATATAGAAAGTAATGCTTATAAAATGGGCGTTTCTACTTATAAAAATATTGATGCTGTTGCAACTTTCTACAACAAAGTAGTAAAATATTTAATTTTTGGAAATGTATTAAAAAATGCAACATATCCTTTATCAGTAAGTGCTGAAAGAATTATACAAGCCATAGAAATTATAGAATACGCAAAAAGTATAAATGCAGAATTTATTGCGCATGGAAGTACTGGTGCAGGAAACGACCAAGTTCGTTTCGATATGATTTTTCAAACATTGGCTCCTGGAATTAAAATTATTACGCCAATTAGAGATGGAAAATTAACAAGACAAGAAGAAATAGATTATTTAAAATCTGAAGGTATTGATATGCCTTGGGAAAAATCGAAGTATTCTGTAAATAAAGGACTTTGGGGAACAAGTGTTGGTGGAGTTGAAACTTTAAAATCAGAAAAACCGTTGCCAAGTGAAGCATATCCTTCTCAATTAGAAAAAAATGGAGAAGAAAAAGTAACAATTACTTTTAAAAACGGAGAATTTGTAGCTTTAAATGGTGAAAAAAATAAACCAGAAATAAATATTGAAAATCTAAATGAAATTGCTTCTAAATATGCAATTGGTAGAGATATTCATGTTGGAGATACTATTGTTGGTACAAAAGGAAGAGTTGGTTTTGAAGCTGCTGCTGCTTTAATTACAGTAAAAGCACATCATTTATTGGAAAAGCACACTTTAACAAAATGGCAATTACAACACAAAGAGTATTTATCGAGTTTTTACGGAATGCATTTGCATGAAGGTCAGTATTTAGATCCTGTAATGAGAGATACTGAAGCTTTTTTACAAAGTTCACAAAAAATGGTTTCTGGAAATGTGGTGGTTACTTTAAAACCATATCATTTTTCTTTAGACGGAATTGTTTCTAATCACGATTTAATGTCGAGCGCATTTAGTACATATGGTGAAGAAAACAAAGCTTGGACTGCAGATGACGCAAAAGGTTTTATCAAGATTTTAGGAAATCAGAATAAGATTTATCAACAAGTAAATAAATAAGGATGTTAGAAGTAGGAATTATTGGTGGTGCAGGTTATACAGCTGGTGAATTAATAAGATTATTATTGAATCATCCTGAAACAAACATCAATTTTGTTTTTAGCACCTCAAATGCTGGCAATAAATTATATAAAGTGCATCAAGATTTAATTGGAAGCACAGAAATTGTTTTTTCTTCGGAAATTAATAAAAATGTGGATGTATTATTCTTGTGTTTAGGTCATGGAAATTCAAAAGCATTTTTAGAAAAGAATTCATTTTCAGAGAATACAAAAATCATCGATTTAAGTAACGATTTTAGATTGACTGCTGATAAGAATTTCGAAGGAAAAGAATTTATTTATGGCTTACCAGAATTGCAAAAAGAAGCGATAAAATCTGCAAAATATATTGCAAATCCTGGTTGTTTTGCAACGGCTTTGCAATTGGCTATTTTACCTTTGGCAGAAAACGGATTGTTGAAAAAAGACATTCATATTAATGCTGTAACTGGTGCCACTGGCGCTGGAACTTCTTTGTCTGCGACTACACATTTTACATATAGAGATAATAATTTTTCTCATTATAAAGCATTTACGCATCAGCATTTGGGAGAAATAAACCAAACAATCAATCAGTTACAAAGCGATTATAATGATGATGTTATTTTTATTCCAAATAGAGGGAATTTCTCAAGAGGAATATTTGCAACTGTTTATACAAAATATGATGGAAGTGTAGATGATGCAAAAAAAATCTATAAAGAATTTTACAAAAACGCTGCTTTTACATTTGTTTCTGATGATGAAATTCATATGAAACAAGTCGTAAATACCAACAAATGTCTGATTCACTTAATGAAATACGATAACAAATTATTGATTACAAGTACGATAGATAATTTATTAAAAGGAGCTTCTGGTCAGGCAATTCAGAATATGAACTTAATGTTTGGTTTTGAGGAAACTACAGGAATTAATTTAAAAGCGAATTATTTTTAAACAAAAGCCCCTCCTAACCTCCCCAAAAGGGAGGAACTCTTACTCTTGTGAAAATATTTTTAAGAGTTTAATCGCAAGAGTAAGTGTTCCCTTCCTTTGGAAGGGTTAGGGTAGGCTAAAAATATAATATTATGAAAATAGCAATCATAGGAACAGGGAATTTAGGAAAATCTATTGCGAAAGGTTTAATTACCAACAACGCAATTACATCTTTGTACTTGACCAAAAGGAATTTAGAGGAACTTGAAGATTTAGATGGTTACAAAAACGTATTCTTAACAACTGACAATCAAGAAGCTGTAAAAAATTCTGATATTTTAATTTTCGCAGTTCAACCTGCTCATTTTGAGAAGATTTTAAATGATATTAAACCTTTATTGACAGAAAATCACACGATTGTTTCTACAATTACTGGTTTTGTAATTCCTAAAATTGAGGAAGAAATTGGTGCAGATAAATTTATTATTAGAGCAATGCCAAATACAGCAATTGCTGTTGGGAAATCGATGACGTGTATTTGTTCTAATACACAAGGTAAAAAGAGAGTTCAATTAGCAGAAGCAATTTTTAACAGATTAGGACATTCTTTAGTAATTCCTGAAGCTCAAATGCAAGCTGCAACTGTGATTTGCGCAAGTGGAATTGCTTTTTGGATGCGTTTAATTCGTGCGACAACTCAAGCTGCAATTCAGTTAGGTTTCGATGCAAAAGAAGCGCAAGAATTGGCAATGTTTACCAGTGAAGGTGCTGCGAATTTATTAATTACAAATGGAAATCATCCAGAAGAAGAAATAGACCGAGTTACAACTCCAAAAGGTTGTACAATTACAGGTTTAAATGAAATGGAACATAAAGGTTTGAGTTCTTCATTAATTCAAGGAATGGTGGCTTCTTTTAATAAAATTAGTAATATTAAAAAAGAACAAATATAAAAGTACAACAAGGGGTTTAAACCCCTTGTAAAAACAAAAATTATGAGTTTATTTAATGTATATCCGTTATTCGACATCACTCCTGTAAAGGCAAAAGACGTGTATGTTTACGACGAAAATAATACCGAATATTTAGATTTATATGGTGGACATGCTGTTATTTCTATTGGACACTCGCATCCAAAATATGTAAAAAATATTAGTGAACAAGTTGCAAAAATGGGATTTTACAGCAATTCTATTCAAAATCCGATGCAAGTTGAATTAGCAAACAAATTAGAAGAAATTTCTGGTTGTAAAGACTACGAATTATTTTTATGTAATTCTGGGGCTGAAGCAAATGAAAACGCTTTAAAACTCGCTTCTTTTCATACCAATAAAAAGAAAGTTGTTGCTTTTAAAAATGGTTTTCACGGAAGAACTTCTGCAGCTGTTGCTGCAACTGATAATCCTAAAATTATTGCGCCAATAAACGCACAGCAAGAAGTCGAAATTTTAGAATTGGGCGATTTAGTTGGTTTGGAAAAAGCATTGGCAAAAAACGATGTTTGTGCAGTTATTATAGAATTTATACAAGGTGTTGGAGGTTTAGACGAAAGCACTGCTGAATTTTACGAGACTGCTGATAAATTATGTAAGAAATACAATACGTGTTTTATTGCGGATGAAGTGCAGTCTGGTTTTGGTAGAACTGGCGATTTTTTCGCTTTTCAAAAATTTAATGTAACTCCAGATATTATTTCGATTGCTAAAGGAATGGGAAATGGTTTTCCTGTGGGTGGAATTTTAATTCATCCTTCTATTAAAGCTTCTTTTGGTTTGTTAGGAACCACTTTTGGAGGAAATCACTTGGCTTGTGCTGCTACTTTAACGGTTTTAGATGTGATTAAAGAACAGAAATTGATGGAAAATGTGAAAGATATTTCAACATATTTTATTGAAAAGTCAAAGGAAATTCCACAATTAAAAAATTTAAAAGGAAGAGGATTAATGTTAGGTTTGGAATTTGATTTTCCGATTGCAGAATTGCGTAAAAACCTGATTTATAATCATAAAATATTTACTGGAAGCGCAAAGAACCCTAATTTAATTAGAATTTTACCTTCTTTAACTGTCAAGAAAAAACATATTGATGTGTTTTTTGAAGCTTTAAAAAGTGAATTGAAAGGTTAAGTAATTTTAAAGCCCTAACTGAATCCTGAATTAAAAATATGAACACATTACTTTCCATAGAAACAAGAAATAAAGTATTGCTAACAATGGCAGCACTTTTAGATGAAGAAAGAGAAGCAATTATCAACATCAATAAAAAAGATTTAGACGCTTATAATGGTAATGATATTTCTATGTTTGATCGTTTAAAAGCAGATGATGCAAAAGTAAACGAAATGATTACTGCTGCTAAACATTTGGCTTCTCAAGAAGATCCTGTTGGTGTAGAACGTTTTAGTTTTAAACATGATAATGGTATGCAGGTTTATAATAAAACTGCTTCTTTTGGAACTGTTTTAATCATTTATGAATCGAGACCAGATGTAACTGTAGAAGCTGCAGGAATTGCATTTAAATCTGGAAATAAAATTCTTTTAAAAGGCGGAAAAGAGTCTTTAAATTCCAATTTAAAAATAGTTGAGCTTTGGCACAAGGCATTAGAAACACACAATGCTTCAAAAGACTGGGTAGAATATTTACAGTTTAACAGAATAGAAACACAAGCTTTTTTAGAAAACCCTTCGCAAAAATTAGATTTAATTGTGCCAAGAGGTGGCGAAAAATTAATTGCTTTTGTAAAACAACATGCAACTTGTCCTGTAATTATTAGCGGACGTGGAAATAACTTTGTCTATGTTCAAAAAGAAGCAGATTTACAAATTGCTATTGATGTTATTATCAATGGAAAAAGTAAAATATCTGCTTGTAATGCTGTAGATAAGGTTTTAATTGATAAAAATCTTCCAAATAAAGACAAATTTATAGAAACCTTAATTTCAAAATTAAAAGAAGTTAAAATTGAAGTTTTAGGGGATGAAATTGTTGCAGGAAATCACAATTTAAATGTCATAGATTCTGATGCAGTTTGGTCTGAAGAATTTTTAGATTATAAAATTGTAGTTGGAGAAATTTCTTCCACAGAAAAAGCTATAGAAATGATTAACAAATATTCTGGTGGACATTCTTCTGCAATTATTACAAAAAATGAAATTGAAGCAAAATTATTTATGGAAAATGTAGATACTGCTGCAGTTTATCATAATGCTTCCACAAGATTTACAGATGGTGGTCAATTAGGTTTGGGTGGCGAATTAGCAATAAGTACAGATAAATTACACCAACGTGGCCCAATTGGTTTGCAACATTTGGTAACTAATAAATGGTACATTTTTGGAAATGGACAAATAAGAAAATAGTTAGCAGTTTTTCAGTCGGCAGTTGGCAGTCAAAAGCTATGTGACTTTGTGAGAAAAAAATAAATACAATGCAAAAAAAGAAAAGAATTTTACTAAAAGTTGGTTCTAATACTTTAACAAAAGAAACCAATAATATTTCAAGAGGGAAAATTGAAGATATTGCAAATCAGATTGCAAAATTAAAAGATTCTTGTGAGTTTGTTATTGTAAGTTCTGGTGCAATTGCAGTTGCGAAACAGTTTGTAAAATTAGAAAGTAAACACGAAGAAGTTTTTGTAAAACAAGCTTTGGCATCTATTGGTCAGCCACATTTAATTAGAATTTATCAAGAAATTTTTAGAGAATATGGTTTGTTAACTTCTCAATGCCTTCTCTCCTATTCAGATTTTGAAAAACAAGAAAGTAAAACAAATATTGTAAATACAATTAATGTTTTAGTGAGCAATAACTATATTCCTATTATCAACGAAAATGACACTGTTGCTACAGATGAAATAAAATTTGGTGATAACGATAAATTAGCCGCTTTAACAGCGTCTTTATTAGAGGTAAATTTATTAGTAATTGCTACAAATACAGATGGAATTTACACAAAAGAATCCATCAAAAATAATGCACCAAAAACGATAGAAACAGTATCAAATTTTGAAGACTTAAGAAAAGAGGTTGTCAATTCTAAATCTTCTTTGGGAACTGGGGGAATGGAATCTAAAATTGAAGCTGTTGCAGTTGCAAAAAAAGCAAATATAGAAACTTGGATTGTAAATGGTTTAAAGGATAATTTTATTACAAATGCGTTTGAAAATAAAATTCCGTTTACTAAGATAAAGTAATATTTATTGCAAGGGATTTAAACCCCTTGTCGAAAAAATAAGAACATGAAAAATTACACACACATAAACGATATCGACGATATTAATTCTTGGATTAAAGAAGCAAAAGCGCTTAAGAAAAATCCATTAAAAGATATTGAATTAGGAAAAAACAAAACATTGGGATTGTTATTTTTTAATTCAAGTTTAAGAACACGTTTAAGTACTCAAAAAGCAGCATTAAATTTAGGAATGAATCCTATTGTAATGAATGTTTCTGGTGATGCTTGGGGAATTGAATTTTTGGACGGTACAATTATGAATGGAAATACAGCAGAGCACATTAAAGAAGCTGCGCAAGTCGTTTCGCAGTATTGTGATGTAATTGCAGTTAGAGCTTTCCCTACTTTAATTGAGAAAGAAAAAGACGAAAGTGAATTGGTTTTATCTTCTTTTGTAAAATATGCTTCTGTACCGGTTATAAATATGGAGAGTGCTACTGGGCATCCTTTACAAGGTTTTACAGATGCAATTACAATTTCAGAAAACGCCACAAAGAAAAAACCAAAAGTAGTTTTAAGTTGGGCACCACATATTAAAGCATTGCCTCATGCAGTTGGAAATAGTTTTGTACAAGCGATGCAAAAAATGGATGTTGAATTTGTAATTACAAATCCTGAAGGTTATAATTTAAATCCAGAAATTACAAAAGACACACCTATTTATCACAATCAAAAAGAGGCTTTAAAAGATGCCGATTTTGTTTATACAAAAAACTGGAGTTCTTACGACGATTATGGAAAAATCCTGAAAACAGATTCAGATTGGATGATTACTAATGAAAAAATAGGTAATGCAAAATTTATGCATTGTTTGCCAGTTAGAAGAAATCTTGTGGTCGAAGATGCTGTTTTAGATGGAGAAAATTCTTTAGTGATTGAACAAGCAAACAATAGAACTTTTGCAGCGCAATTGGTTTTGAAAAAGATATTACACAACAAGGGGTTTTAACCCCTTGTCAAAATTAAAAGGAAATATGGAAAAACTATCAATCATAAAAATTGGAGGAAATATTATTGAAGATGCAACTACTTTAGATGCTTTTCTTGAATTATTTTCTAATTTAGAAGGAAAGAAAATATTGGTTCATGGAGGTGGAAAACGCGCTACAAGTATTGCATCAAAATTAGGTATTGAATCTAAAATGGTGAATGGTAGAAGAATTACAGATAAAGAAACTTTGGAAGTAATTACAATGGTTTATGGTGGTTTAGTCAATAAAAATGTAGTTGCAAAATTACAAGCTTTAAATATTGATGCAATTGGTTTAACTGGTGCAGATATAAACAGTATTCAATCAGAAAAAAGACCTGTAAAAGAAATAGATTTTGGTTTTGTTGGTGATGTAAAAAAAGTAAATCATACAAATATTAATAAATTAATTCAGGCTGATTTTACACCCGTTTTTTGTGCGATTACACACGATGGAAATGGACAATTATTAAATACAAATGCAGATACAATAACTTCTCAGGTTGCAGTTGGAATGAGTAATTTATACGAAACATCTATTTATTATTGTTTTGAATTGAATGGTGTTTTACAAGATTTTAACGATAAGGAATCTGTAATTAAAAATATAAATACTGATAAATACAAACAACTTTTAGAAGATAATATTATTGTAGATGGAATGATTCCTAAAATTGACAATTGCTTTGATGCTTTACAAAACGGAGTTGAAAAAGTACATATTGGAAACACTTCTATGTTCACAAAAGAAAATAATAACTTTACAACAATTACTTTATAAATGGAAATTCAACAATTAACAGAAAATGCGATTTCACTTTTAAAAAGATTAATTGAAACGCAATCTTTTTCATCAGAAGAAGATAAAACGGCTCTTTTAATAGAAAACTGGTTTACAAACCATAATATTCCTTTTACAAGAAAAAAAAACAACGTTTGGGCAACCAATAAATATTTTGATGAAAGCAAGCCTACAATGCTTTTAAACTCTCATCACGATACTGTAAAACCGAATTCAGCATACACAAACGACCCGTTTGAAGCTTTTGTGGAAGATGGCAAATTATTTGGTTTAGGTTCGAATGATGCAGGTGGATGTTTGGTTTCATTAATGGCAACTTTTACACATTTTTACCAGCAAAAAGATTTAAAATACAATTTGGTAATTGTGGCTTCTGCTGAAGAAGAAAGTAGCGGACCAAATGGCTTAAATTCTATGCTATCTATAATTCCACATATTGATGTTGCCATTGTTGGAGAACCAACCTTAATGAATTTAGCAGTTGCAGAAAAAGGTTTGGTGGTTTTTGATGCTGTTGTAGAAGGAACTCCAAGTCATGCAGCACATCCAAATAATAACAATTCCATTTATAATTCGATTGAAGTTTTACAATGGTTTAAAGATTTTAAGTTCGAAAAAAGTTCAAAAGCTTTGGGTGATGTAAAAATGACAGTTACACAAATTAAAGCAGGTTCTCAACATAATGTTGTTCCTGCACATGTAGATTTAGTTGTTGATGTTCGTGTAAATGACGCTTATTCTAATCAAGAAATTGCGGATATTTTACAAGAAAAATCTCCTTGTACAAAAATAACTCCAAGAAGTTTAAAATTAAATTCTTCAGCAATTTCTGTGGAACATGATTTAGTAAAAGCAGGAATTGCCATGGGAAGAGAAACTTATGGTTCTCCAACATTATCTGACCAAGCTTGCTTAACTTGTCAATCTTTAAAATTAGGACCTGGAGACAGCACACGTTCTCATTCTGCAAATGAATTTATTTATGTCGCAGAAATTGAGGAAGGAATAGAAATATACGTGGAATTGTTGAATCGTGTAATTGTTTAACAGAACATACTCGAAATAAACACTCAACAATTACACAATTAAACAAATACACAATTAAACATTTTTCACATGAAACTTTGGGATAAAGGATTTTCAATAGACGAACAAATAGAACTTTTTACAGTTGGTAACGATCGAGAAATTGATATACATATTGCAAAATATGATGTTCAGGCTTCGTTAGCACATGCAATTATGTTAGAATCTATTGGAATTATAACTGCAGATGAGCTAAAAGACTTAAAAAGAGGCTTGCAAGAATTAGCAACAGATATCGAAAATGGAGAGTTTGTTATTGAAGAATCTTTTGAAGATGTACATTCTAAAATTGAATGGGAGTTAACAAACAAATTAGGTGAAGTTGGTAAAAAAATTCACACTGCACGTTCCAGAAACGACCAAGTTTTGGTGGCACTTCAATTGTATTACAAAGAAAATTTATCAATAATAAATGATAAAACAAAATCACTTTTTGATACGCTTTTAAATCTTGCAGAAACTCATAAAGAAAGCCTTTTACCAGGTTATACACATTTGCAAGTAGCAATGCCATCTTCATTCGGATTGTGGTTTTCTGCCTACGCAGAATTGCTAATTGACGATGTTTATATGCTTAATGCTGTCGCAAAAGTTGTAGACCAAAACCCTTTAGGTTCTGCTGCCGGTTATGGAAGCTCCTTCCCTATTGACAGAGAATTAACCACCAAAGAATTAGAATTTTCAACTCTAAAATACAACGTGGTTGCTGCACAATTAAGTCGTGGAAAAAGTGAGCGTTCAATTGCATCTGCTTTAGGTGGATTATGTAACACTATGTCTCGTTTTGCAATGGATGTTTGTTTGTATATGAGTCAGAATTTTGGTTTTATAACTTTCCCTGATGAATTAACAACAGGAAGTAGCATTATGCCACATAAGAAAAATCCGGATGTTTTTGAGTTGATTCGCGGAAAATGTAATAAAATTCAGGCTTTACATACAGAAATGGTAATGATTACCAACAATTTACCAACAGGTTATCACAGAGATTTTCAATTATTAAAAGAAAATATCATCAATGCTTTTGAGGATGTAAAAGATATTTTAGACATTTTTAATTACTCTATTCAGCAGGTTATTGTAAAAGATATCGATTTGAATGATGAGAAATATCAATATTTATTTACTGTAGATTCTATAAACAATTTAGTGATTGAAGGAATGTCTTTTAGAGAAGCCTACCAACAAATTGGAGGTCAAGTTCAAGCAGGAACTTACAAACCAGATTTAGGAAAACAACATTCTCACGTTGGAAGTATACATAATTTAAGTTTGGATAAGATTGCTGAGAAATATCCGAAATAATTAAACTCGTAAAAGTTTAAAATTCAAAATAAAAAAAGCTCTATTTATATATTTTAAATAGAACTTTTAATTTATAAGTAAAAGTTTACACCCACATCAAAACTAAAAATATCTTTCATTTTTACTTCTTTTGTTGTAATAGCGTACCATAAATAAGATTCTACAGTTCCTACTTCAAAATAAAAATCGGCGCCTTTAAAGATTTTAGTGTTTTTAAAATTTTGATGTACAGATGCACCTGCATACAGTGTAAAGTGAATAGCTGTAGGAACATAATAACCTTCTGGATATTTACTTGGAAGTGTAGTAAATGTATTAGTTCCAATATCTAAAGTGGCTGCAAAACCAGCAATTGGAGATAAAGTTAAGTTTTTACCAATCTCTTTTTTAAATATTGGAAAAGTATTTTTTATTGTTATTAAATGTATTCTATCAGCTTGTGAAACAGATTTTGGTACGTAACCATATAATAGTTCTGAAAATAATACATTCTCGAAAACTTCATACCCAACACCAAGAGAAACAAAACCAATATTCCCTCCAAACTGCATTTTTACATAATCTGGCGTGTACCAAGATTTTTTATCTTTAGCAGTAGGCTCTTGTGCATTAAAAAAAGTAACAAATAATAATGCTATAGATACTATAATATTTTTTTTAGTCTTCATTTTGTTTATAGCTCTATCAATTCAACATTAAAACTTTTATCTTGTACAGATACAATTCCATAACCTAAATCTTTTAGTGATGGTACCGTAAAATAACTTACATCTCCTTGTTCAAAAGAATATGTGTGAGTATGACCGTGTAATGACAAAGGCACATTATTTTCTTGCAATATTGTTCTATATTTTTGTTCCATTTCATCATCAAATTGATCACCATTTGGAGGAATATGTGCAATTACAAATACTTGATTATACTTCTCATTTCCAAGTAATTCATTAGACAACCAATTAAAATCTGGATCTTTATCACTCTCCCAAACTATATCATCAAAAAGCACAAATTTGTTATTATTAAATTCGAAAGAGTAATTATAATCGCCAAACATTTTTTTGTAGATAAAACCTCCGTTTGAATTATAATCGTGATTTCCAATAACTGTAAAGTATGGTTTTTTTAAAGTTTTCATTATATCATAAAAAAACTCATACTCTTTTAATAATGCTTGATCTGCAATATCACCACCAAAAACTACAAACAAAACATCTTCTCTTTTGTTAATATCATCTATAACTGCTTTAAGATCATCATAATAATAGTGAACATCAGAAAGAAATGCGAACTTAAACTCTTGAGATTGAACTGTAATATTTTCTAATAATTGTAGATTTTTAGAGGTTGTATTTTTATTTGAAGCTTTCACATTTGCTTCATAGACACTAAATTCAAAAAAGTGTTCACAGGAAGAAAAAAAACCTGTAATCACCAATAGTATTATTATTCTAAAATATTTCATTTTTTATTATTATTTTAAAGACACTCATTATCAAACCCATAGATATTTGTTGGATTTTTAAAAGTTTACATTCGAATAAATAGACGTCTTAAACCTAAAATCTTACAGAAATAATTAATTTATTTAGCAAATTCACTGCTTTTAGTAAGTTATTTAGATAGTAAAAATTAATAGTGATTTGATATATAAATCAAATCACTATTAATAATAAACACAGTTATTTACTTTTACATTTAAAATACTATAATGTCCTTATTAACTCTTGGCAAGTATAGGTGCTTTTTTATCTCTTCCCCAAGCAATGAATAAAAAGATAGCAATTAAAACTATATTAACTCCTATCGCAGAAAACTCACCTCTCGAAGCGTGAAAACCAGCTGCTAAAAGCATGACTATAGAAAGACCTATAGCAGCCCAAACAGCTAAAAATGGTTTGAAACGAAAAATTGAAGGGACTATTAAACCCAAACCACCAAATAATTCGCTAATACCAATAAATCTTACCAATCCTAATGGTGTAGATTTTACCCATGGTAAAGATTCTAACAATGTTTCTAAAGGTTGGGTAGTTTTCATAATACCAGCCATTATAAACATGATAGCTAATAATCCTTGAGCAATCCATAATATTATATTAATTGCCTTGTTGTTTTTTTGATTTGTCATTATTATTTCTTTTTATTTTATTCTACAAAAATCATCGCTTTATAAAACGTATGCATTGATGTAGATCAAGAAATAACATTAGACTATTATTTTTGAATAAGTTCATTTCGAACACGACTTAAAGCTTCAGGTGTAATTCCTAAATAAGAAGCCACCAATTTCAATGGAACTCTTTGAGTAATGCTTGGATAAGTTTTAATAAAATGCTGGTACCTTTCTTTTGCACTATAACTCATTAACATAATAATTCTATTTTGCATTATATTTAATCGTTTTAACAAGGCTTTAAGATCTGGACTTCCTTTTAATAATTCTTCTTTTGAAGTAACATTGATAATTGAATTTTCAATAGCATCTATAAATAATTGACTAGGTGTATTGGGTTCACAATTGTCAGTAACTAACCAGTTTTCAGGTCCAAACATATAAACATGCTCTTTTCCTTTATCATCAATCGTATAACTACGTAACAAACCACTCTCAACAATATATACTCTATTGCTTATATCTCCTTTTCGCTGTAAGACATCGCCTTTTTTTACGTTTATTTTTTTCAATTATAAAAGTTCTATTAAATTTTATTAAAATGGTATACAATGTTAAAACAATAAGGTATCATTTTAATGATATATATTGGTAGTTAGCGAAATTATAAGAAAATAAACTTATAAACAAACCAAAATATTATTCAAATTTTTAAATCAAATCAATCGTTCTTTCCTCGATTAAAATGATAAAAAATTCTATGAAAAAGTGCCTTAATAAAATTACTCGGTGGCATTTTTAAAGTAATCTGTAAATCTTCAATTAAAGAAGTTTCTTCATCTAAAAACTTTAATATTTTTTTAGGATGATTTTTTTGAAACATTTTTGCAAAAATGTATGCACCAATTTGGTTCTTTTTAGATAAAATATCCAATAATAATAAATCGTAAAACCAAAATTTATCAATTTTATGAAAGCTTGTTAATGGTTTATTTTGCTTTATATGAGAAATGAGTTTAGCCGTATTTCTTGTTGTGTTTTTAAAAGTAAAACCAGTACTTGCTTTACTCCAACCTCCTGCTGTACCAATGTAAATAATATTTTTAGAATTGTTTTTCCAAAATTTATAACTAGTCATTGGTATAGAACCTTGTTCCTTTTCTACAATTTCATAATTGGTAATATTTCTATCAGATAAATATTTTTCAATTTCGTTTTTATATTCATCATAAGATAATAAATCCTTTGAAAACAAAGTATATTCGAACAAGGCTTCGTTTTTTTTGTATGGTAAAATATACATAAAACGTGTATTCTTTCTTTGTTCTACTGTAAAATCCATAAAAGTTGCAGCGGAATCATCAAAAACATTTTCTTTAGTTTTAATGAAAAAACCTACAAAATGTTGTTGTAAAACTGGGTATTTTGTTTGCGTTTTATATTCATTAGAAAATAGAATACTATTTAAAATTGTTTTGGTTTTATAAGATTTATCAGTAGTAATTACTTCAGCTTCATTTTCTAATTGCTGAATATTAATAACATTTGCTTCTTGAAAAGTAATATTCGATGTTGTTTCTAAATGATTCCAGATTTTCGAGTAAAATTCTTTACTACGAATCATTTTATATTGGTAAGGAGTAATATTTTCTTGCGCGGAATGAATATCACTTTTAAAAATAATGTTTTGCCAAGATTTACTTACAATATCATTCCATTCATCATTTTCAGTTTCCCAATAACACCAAGTTCTGTCGTTTGTGTTTTTCTTTACTTTGTCTAGAATTAAAATAGATTTATTGTCGAAAAATACATCTTGAGACATTCTATACGCCATCATTAAACCAGATGCACCTCCACCAACAATTATATAATCGTAATAATTCATTTTATAAATATAGAATTCTTACACATATTAATTGTGATAAAGTATTAATTAAATTTATGGTTAAAGATTTTAAAGAAATTCCTTAAAGTATTTTATGGGCACAAACAACATTCCAAAACATTGGCTGTCTTCTTTTCCCATATTTTTATGGTGCACTTTGTGCGCTTTACGCAATGCCTTTAAATACCAATTATTAGTACGTTTAAACCATTTAAAACGTTGATGAATTAAAACATCATGCACTAAAAAATAAGCGATTCCGTATAAAAGAATTCCTAAACCAATATAAAATAAATAGGTTTGTGGTGTATATGTCCCTAAAAAGAAAAGTGCCATACTTGGTATTGCAAAAACAATAAAAAAAGCATCATTTTTTTCAAAAACGTGTGGATAACCAGGTTCATGATGATCTTCGTGCAAAAACCAACCAAAGCCATGCATTACATATTTATGTGTGAGCCAAGTAACACACTCCATCAATAAAAAAACAACTAAAGTTATGAGTGCGTATATCATTAGATTATGTTCAATTTGTATTTTACGTAACTTCTTGCTAAAAGATTGATTTTCATTGGGTCAGAAATACGGATTCTTGTATCCATAATTTTTTCTGAAGGAACATTACTCAATTTTTTTAATAATCTTCTGTAATATCTATATGCCATATAAACACCAAACTTTGCTTCTGATGGCAAATTTAAGATTCCGTTTTTAAATGCGAAATTAAAATCGGCCTCAATATCATCAATAATTAATTTTTTAGAGGCTTTATCTAACTTTCCTAAATCGATATTTGGAAAGTAAGAACGGTTTAAAACTTCGTAATCGTCTTTTAAATCTCTTAAGAAGTTCACTTTTTGAAATGCAGAGCCTAAACGCATTGCTGCATCTTTTAGGTTATCATACATTTTATCATCACCATTTACAAAAACCTTTAAACACATTAAACCAACCACATCTGCAGAGCCATAAATATACTCATCATACTCTTCTTTGGTGTTGTATTCTGTCTTGTACAAGTCTGCTTTCATACTTTTTAAGAAAGCTTGTACCATTTCATCTGGTATTTTGTATTTACTTACAGTTTGCTGAAAAGAGTTTAAAATAGGGTTTAAACTAATTCCTTGTTCTTTCGCCATGTAATAATCACGCTCAAAATGCGTCATTAATAATTCTTTATCATAATCATGAAACGTATCTACAATTTCATCAGCAAAACGAACAAATCCATATATATTATAAATATCTGTTCTAATTTTTGGCGATAGCGTATTTACGGCCATAGAAAAAGAGGTACTGTATTTTTCAGTAACCAATTTACTACACGCGTTAGAAACATTATCAAATAACTCTTTCATCTACTGCCTACTGTTTTTTTATAATTAATTCTGATGCAATTTTTCCTGAAATTAATGCAGGAGGAACTCCTGGACCAGGAACCGTTAATTGCCCTGTAAAATACAAATTATTTACTTTACTACTTTTTATATTTGGTCTTAAAAATGCAGTTTGTAAAAGTGTATTTGCCATTCCGTATGCATTTCCTTTGTAGGAATTGTATTCTTCTTTAAAGTCCTTAACACAAAAAGCCCTTTTAAATAATACGTATTTTTTTACCTCTTGGTTTGTTAATTTTTCGAATCTGTCTAAAATTTTATGAAAGTACTCTTCTCTTAACTCTTTTGTATCTTCGATTCCTGGAGCTAAAGGTATTAGAAAAAATCCAGCTTCTTTACCTTCTGGAGCAGAAGTTTTATCTGTCATAGAAGTAAAGTTAGCATAAAATAATGGATCTGTTGGCCATTTAGGATTGTCGTAAATTTCTTCTGCATGTAAATCGAAATCCGTATCAAAAAATAATGTGTGATGACTTGCGTTTTCTATTTTTTTATCGAAACCAACATAAAATAACAAAGATGAAGGTGCAAATATTTTTTTGTCCCAATAAGATTCTGAATATTGTCTTAAGTTTTCTTTTAATAAAGTTTCTGTATGATGATAATCTGCACCACTTAAAACTAAATTAGCATCAATAACTTCTCCGTTTACAAGTAATCCCGTAACATTATTGTCTTTATCTGTTATAATTTCTTCTACATTGGCATCTACTTGAAATTTTACACCTAAAGTAGTTGCTAAAGTTACCATTCCTTCAATAACTTTATACATTCCTCCTCTTGGATGCCAAGTTCCCAATCCAAAATCTGCATAATTCATAAAGTTGTAAAATGCTGGGGTATTACTTGGTTTAGCGCCTAAAAACAATACTGGAAATTCTAGAATCTGAATTAATTTAGAACTTTTTATATTTTTTCTTACTTGTTTTCTAATAGTCGAAAAAAACTGGGTAACTCTTGCTACCGTTTTTGTAGTTACTAATTCTAAAGGTGAAATTCCTGGTCTGTAAACCAAGTCTAATATAGCTGTTTCGTAATTTGATTTTGCAGAATCTAAAAAAGTTTTTAAATGCTTTGCACTTCCTTTTTCTTCTTCTTCAAACATTTTATAAATATCCTCCAATTCATCAGAAATTTTTAGTGAAGAGTTTTCTCCAAAATAAACTTCGTAACCAGGACTTAATTTATCTAGCGTATAATAATCTGAAGGTTTTTTACCAAAATCAGCAAAAAATCGCTCAAAAACATCTGGCATCCAATACCAAGATGGACCTAAATCGAATGTAAATCCGTCTTTTTTGTATTGTCTTGCTCTACCTCCTAGCGTATCATTTTTCTCGAAAACAGTTACATTATATCCCGCTTTAGACAAATAACAAGATGCAGCCAAAGCTGAAAATCCAGAACCAATTATATGTACAGTTTTTTTCATTGTATATTTTGTTTAACAAATGTAATTAATTATTAAACATATTTATTAAGTTATAAGAAATTTATAATACTTTTAACAAGTCGGAAATTGATGGGTAAAAAATTATTTTAGAAGCGTAGCTATTACCCTTTACCAATTCTGTTTTATGGCCAATAGCTATAAATTGGTGTTTTTTATCTTCTAAAATTGTATCAATGGTTTTAAAATAATCTTCAATCTTATCATCATAAGGCATAATTGTTAGTGAAGTAATAAAACAAATTTCTTTATTTGTACTCTTAAAAAAAACATCTAAATTATCTAAAGGTAAGCTCTGCCCCAGATAAACAGTAGAAAAGCCTCTTAAAACGAGTTCATAATTCAAGTATAGTAAACCTAATTCGTGAATTTCGTTTTGTGGTAAAAACAAAACATATGTTTTTTCTTTATTTGTAGCATTATACTGTATTTTTTCAGTGTTAATATGAATCTTTTGACTTATTAAATTTGAAACAAAATGCTCATGCGCTGGTAATAAAGTATCAGTTTGCCATAACAATCCAATATGATTTAAAAATGGAATAAAAACATCTTTAAAAATTTCTCTAAAACTCTTTTTTAGTAATAAATTATTATAAGTATTATTAAACCTAAATTTATCAAACTGAAACATAGCAAGCTTAAAAGAGTTTATTGCTTCATCATTGGCTGCAATTTCAAGTGCTAATTCTCGAGACTTAATTATTAAGTCTTCATCAGACATTTTAGCAATTTTAGAAATCTTAAAATTGTTTTTATTCAATAAAACAATATTTAAAAGCTTCTGTAAATTTTCATTAGAATAGTACCTAATATTAGTATCTGTTCTTTGGGGTTGAAGTAAATTATATCTTTTTTCCCATATTCTTATAGTATGAGCTTTAATTCCTGAAATGTTTTCAAGATCTTTAATTGTAAAGTCCTGCTTAATATTGTTCAATTTATTTGTTTTTTAACTGAACAAATCTAATTAAATTTATTTAATTAAAAATTTAATGAATAAAATTGTAACATTCTTTAATTTTATGCTACTTATAAACAAACTAACTAATTACAAGTGCAGAAAGATTTAGAAACTAAATTTTTAGCGGACTTTGAACAAAATCAAAACATAGCGCATAAAATTTGTAGGTTATATACTACAAACCAAGATGCACATAATGATTTGTTTCAAGAAATAACCATACAGGTTTGGAAAAACTACCCAAAGTTTAGGGGAGATTCTAAATTTAGTACATGGATGTATAGAGTAGCTTTAAATACAGCAATTTCATTGTATAGAAAGTCTACTAGAAAGGTAAAAACACAAGATTTTAGTGATGTTGCTTATAAAATTAAAGCCACTGATTATGATGATACTGAAGAAATACAATTAAAGGCACTTTACAATGCCGTTCGTCAATTAAATGATATAGACAAAGCGCTCATATTTCTATATCTAGAAGACAAACCTTATAAAGAAATTTCGGAAACACTTGGTATATCTAGTGTAAATGCAAGAGTAAAAATGAACAGAGCAAAAGAAAAATTAAAAAATATTTTAAACCCATAACTATGGATTTATTAGACAATTATAAAAAAGCCTGGGAAAATCAACCAGAAGAAGCAAGTAAATTTTCTTCATTAGAAATTTACAAATTAGCGCACTCAAAATCATCATCAATTGTAAAATGGATTTTTATAATTGGTATTTTAGAATTTGTAATCTTAAATTCTTTGTACTTTTTTGTTGATATGGATGAAGCTTATGCAGAGTATAAAAAAATAGGCCTAGAAAGTTTTATTTTCTACTCACAAATATTAGCTTATGTAATTATTTTTTATTTTTTAATAATGTTTTATTTAAACTATAAGAAAATATCAACTTCAGATTCTACTAGAGTTTTAATGAAGAAAATTATTAAAACAAGAAAAACAGTTAGAAACTACGTGATTTTTAATTTGGGTTATATGGCTCTAATTATGTTTATTGTAATGATTGCTGAAATAAATTTAAAATTTGAAGACTTAAATACAAAACAAATATTGCTAATTATATTGTTAACCTTGGTAATAACACTAGTAGCTTTAGGTATTTTATGGTTGTTTTATCAACTACTTTATGGAATTTTATTAAGAAAATTAAAAAGAAATTATAAAGAAATTGCTAAATTGGGAAACATTAATTAAAATGTAATTTATGAAAAAGTTTCTATGTTTATTCTTATTTATTCTCTCAATTAATGCTTTCTCACAAAAATCTGACTTTTGGAGCGATGTACAATTTGGAGGTGGTTTTACTTTAGGTTTTGGTAATAATCAAACTACAGTTGGTATTTCACCAAGTGCTATTTATAACTTTAACAATGGTTTTTCTTTAGGTACAGGTGTAAACTATTTGTATTCAAAAATTAATGATTTCTCTACAAATGTTTATGGTGCTAGCATTATTTCTTTGTATCAAACTAATTTTGGTGTACAGTTTTCTGGAGATCTAGATTACTATTTTGCTAATCAAAAAAACTTAAATGGAAATTCTTACAGCACAAATTTTCCTGCGTTGCATTTAGGTATTGCCTATAACCAAGGTAGATTTGCTGTAGGTATAAGATATGATGTTTTATATGACGAAAACAAAAGTGTGTTTGCTTCACCAATTTCGCCAGTTGTTCGTTTTTATTTTTGATAATTTTTCAGCTCACTTAACAAAATTTTGTGCATTTCATCTGTATAATCTAAATGCGTAACAATTCTAATTCTGCCTTCACCCATTGGAGTTAGTAAAATATTTTTATCTTTCATTTTATTGATAAAATTGTCTGCTCCAATTTTTTCATCAACATAAAAAATGATGATATTTGTTTCTATGTTTTCTACTTTTGTTACGTAAGAAACAGACTTTAAAACGGCACCAATTTCTTGCGCTTTTTTATGATCTTCTGCCAATCTTTCTACATGATTATCTAAAGCATAAATTGCTGCAGCTGCTAAAAACCCAACTTGCCTCATAGCACCACCAAACAATTTTCGAATTCTTAATGCCTTTGCAATGTGCTCTTTAGAACCTAACAAAATAGAACCAATAGGTGCGCCCAAACCTTTGGATAAACAAATTGAAATTGTGTCGAATAACTGCCCATATTGTTGTGGAGTTTCATTTTTTGCCACCAAAGCATTAAACAAACGCGCACCATCTAAATGAAAAGCCAAGTTATTTTCTTTAGAGATTTTTTGTAATTTTTCTAATTCAGCAAAATCCCAACAAGCTCCACCACCTTTGTTTGTTGTGTTTTCTATACAAACTAAACTAGAAAACGGAACATGAATATCATTTCTTCCAGAAACGGCTTCTTGTAATTGCGCTGCTGTAAACATTCCTCTATTTCCATCAATTAACTTACACGTTACTCCAGAATTGAATGCTGCTCCTCCACCTTCGTAATTATAAACATGCGCGTATTTATCGCAAATTAATTTATCTCCAGGTTGGGTGTGCAATTTTATAGCTGCTTGATTTGCCATGGTTCCAGAAGGAAAAAATAACGCATCTTCCATTCCGAACATTTTGGCTACTTTTTCTTGCAACTCATTTACGGTTGGATCCATTTTAAAAACATCGTCACCAACTTTTGCATTCATCATTGCAGCCAACATATCTTTTGTTGGTTTTGTTACGGTATCTGAAATTAGGTCTATTATCATATTTCTTATATATCTGCTAAAATTATGCTATTTTAAAAAAAACACAAACAAAATTGCGTTATTTTTAAGATTTATAATTTTTAATATCATATAGTTAATGGTATTTTTGATATGACCAATATCCTCTTTTTTATGATGAAGAAACTTAAATTATTTTTAATTATTGTACTTTCTTTTCTAGCTATTTCAACAAATTCTCAAAATTATTTTAATGAAACAATTTCAGAGAACCTTCTTAGATATAGTTCAGAAAATTATCCAGAGAAAATATATGTTCATACAGATAAAACGTATTATTCTAACGAAGATACTGTTTGGTATTCTGTGTATTTAGTAAATGGTGTCACGCATGAAAAAACGAATAAAAGTAAAGTACTTTACACAGAATTATTAAATGAAAAGGATAGCCTTATAGATAGAAAACAGCTTTACATTAATGGTTTAAATACTGCTGGAGATTTTAAATTATCTAAAAAATTAACTTCTGGAAATTATAAGCTAAGGGCCTACACTAATTATATGAGGAACCAAGGTGCAAACTATTTCTTTCAAAAAGAGATTACAATTTGGTCTTCAAAACAATTAATTAATGATACGGAATTAGTTAAAAATGATAGTATTTATGATAATAATTCTAGTTTTAAACCAGACTTAAACTTTTACCCACAAGGTGGTTATTTAGTAAATAACCTAATTAATAAAGTAGCAATAAAATTAAAAGACGATCTTTATAATTCTATAAATGTTACAGGTGTAATAGTAGATGACAACAACCATGAAATTACAAAATTTACATCTGCGGAATTTGGTTTGGGAGAATTTTCAATCATTCCAGAAAAAGGAAAAAATTATTTTGCAGAAGTAACTACAAACAACAATACGTACAGATATAAATTACCAGATGCTCTAGAAAATGGTTTTGTTTTAAATGCTATCAATAATCAAAAACAGATAGTGTTAGAATTAAATTCTAATACCATTAATGGATTATTAGGAACTTCATTAGTAATTCATGAACGTGGGAAACTTATATTTAATCAAAATTTTAAAGAAGCCAAAAATAATAGTATTTTAAGAATTCCTATTCAAAAATTGAATAGTGGAATACTCCATCTAACACTATTTAATTCTAATGGCCAAGCAGTTTGTGAACGATTAGTTTTTGTGGAAAACGATTTTAAAAAACCTACAATAACCATTAAGAAGCCTAAAGAGTATTTTGGAAATAGAAAAAAAGTTACGCTAAAATTAAATGTTGAGAACAATTTAAAGGAAACATTACCAAGCATACTTTCTATGACTGTTAAAGATATTAATGCTTCACCAAACATTAAATATTCTGAAAACATAAAAACTTGGTTATTACTAAATTCAGACTTACGTGGTAAAATTAAAAACCCTAATTATTTTTTCGAAAATGAAAATGTAAGAAAAAGACAATATTTATTAGATTTATTAATGCTAACTCATGGTTGGAGAAGGTTTACTTGGCAAGAAATTATTTCTAATTCAGTAACAGAAAAAAAATATAGCGAAGAAAAAGGACTTTTTATCTCCGGAAAAACACTAGACATGAACGCTCCTTACAGCATAAAATCTGTACCAACAAGATTAACTTTTGTAGGAGAATCTGTTCATCAAGAACCAATTAAAAAATCGAATAACAAAGGAGAATATTCTTATGGCCCCTTTATTTTTCATGACAGTATTCCTGTATTATTAGAGGCTAGACTTACAAATTTCAAGTCAGAAAAAGATACTGATAGAAAAATATTAATTGTACCAAATACAAGTAAAAGTATTGCAGAAGTATTTTTAGATGATTCAGTAATAAAAAATAAAAAAACTAAAACAGATATTGATACATATTTAAAACTACAAAGATATTTGGAAGAAATTAACGATAAATTTAAACAATATGAAAATGTTTTAGATGAAGTTATTATAAGTTCTAAATTAAAAAGTAAAGAAATAACTAGAGATGATGAAATGAGCTCTAGAGCTTCTTATGGAGATGCTTTTAACAGATATGATGTTTCTGATAAAAATAGTATTGGAAGCGGAAGAGCTATCGATTTATTTTTAGGACTTCCAGGAATTAGAATTATAAATGATTCAATTTATTTAAGTAGATCTGCTAATGTTAGTCCTTTAATTTTATATGATGAAACACCAATTGAAATAGGTGATTTATCTGTAATTTCTTCTAATGAAATTTCATTTATAGATGTTTTAACGGGTGGAGATGCTATGATGTTTAGTAGTAATGGCGCAGTAATTTCTATCTATTCTAAACAAGGCAATGGCTTTAAATCGAATAGAAACATTAAAAGAAAACCAGGAATTATAGATTATAAAGCTGTTGGTTTATACACAGCAAAAGAATTTTATGCACCAGATCATATAAATGGAATTGAGGAACAAACTAAAGCAGATATAAGAACTACTTTACATTGGGTACCAAGTATTATAATTAATAATGAAAAATCTGTAGAAATTTCATTTTTCACTTCAGATGCAGACAGTAAATATCTTATAGAAATACAAGGAATTACTTCTACTGGAATTCCACTTTACCAAACAACAGAAATTACTGTAGACTAGATATTTATAAAATATTTTTAAGCATTTTTTCTTCTTTGGGAGATTCTAAAACAATCCAATTTTTATGAGAAAATAATGTAGATTTCCAACTTTTCATTCTTCTTTTTCTGTGCCAATAGGTTTTAAAAATCCATAGAAATAAACTTTCTTTAGAGAAGGTTTTAGCTAACGTTTCATAATTTTCACCACAACATATTTCTTTTAGAAATACTCTCCTATATGTTCTAATAAAATACCTTCTTATAATTAAATTTAAAGGATAATCTAACCAAATAATAGTATTTGCTTCTTGCCAAACCGTATCTTTTAAAAGTGATTGATAACTTCCAGAAACAATCCATTCATCATATTTTTGTATTTCCTTATTTACATCAGACACAAAAACAGCATTTTCCTTTTCTACCCAATTTGGCAGAAAATGTATATCGTCTAAATCTACTTGTTTAATCGATAATTCTTTTGCTAATTTTCTTCCTAAAGTTGTTTTTCCTGTACAAGTTGTTCCTGTGATTATTATTTTTCTTATCATTAATATTTATCACTCCCAATTGGAGAACCATCTGGAATTTGAAGTGCTTTAGTTTTCTTAAATGAAGTTGGATTTTTCTGAAAATCTTCAATCATTTTAATCATGGCTTTGTTGTACATATTTTGGATTCCTGCTGAATTTCCATTTTTTAGAAGTGATTTAATTTCATCAACCTTAAAATTTACAATTGCATTTACTTGTGCATATTGGTTTTTATTAGCGCCCAAAGCAAATAACTGTTCTAAAACTTTCACATTTACAACATTCTGTAGTTCTTGATAATAAGTGTCTTTATATGTTTTTTTTATGGTTTTATTTACCAATTCATCAATTAATTCATCTAAACCTAATTGTCTTTTTTGTAAGCTTTTATGTGCTATTAATCTTGAAGCTCTTTGTGGATTCAATAATAAATTCAAAGTCATTTCAGAAGCTGTTTCAACCGCAGAAAAAGCATCAAAAGCAACACCTAACTTACTATTAAAAGATTCTCTACTTCTACCATAACCCATTGCTCTTGGAGGAAATAATTCTAATTTTTCTTTCGGAATTGCAATTTCATCAACATTAATAGTTTGCAAAACAGCTTGTAATGCTATTCTTTCTGTGGTTCCAGAAACTCTTTTTACAATGGATTGGTTATCGCCTTTTACAGCATAAGAATAATCTAAACCACCAATTAATTTTACGGTAGCTTCTGTTTGAAAACGATGGAAAAAATACAGCGGAACAAACACATCTTCCAAAACAGAATAAGGTTCGTTTGTTTTAATATTATCCTTAGAAAATTTTTCAATGGCTGTTTTTCTGATTTTCAGAATATTGTATAATTCATCATGAATATTACCTCCATTATCCCACAAATGAGCAGAAGCACTTGCACTTCCTTGACTTCTTGCATCTTGGTCTGATAAATATTTTAATCCGTTTTTTGTAGCATTTTCTAAAATGGAATTCAACTCATTTTCTTCATTTTTATCCGAAGGAAAATCTTGATAAAAATAAGCAACTGTTACTTTATCCCAATCTCCAATTTTTGTATCATAAGCATCAGAAAAATCAATTTCATCATTTTTTAAACTGAATTTTGGATGCGGATAATCCATCACAGAAGCTCTACCATTTGTACTTGCAGAAAAATTATGTGCAAAACCTAAAGTATGCCCTATTTCATGTGCAGATAATTGTCTAATTCTTGCAATTGCCATTTGTAACGCAAAATCATCATCAACTGAATTATTTTTGTAAGGAGCATGCAACGCTTGTGCTATTAAGAAATCTTGACGAATTCGTAAACTACCTAAACTTACATGACCCTTAATAATTTCGCCCGTTCTTGGGTCAGAAATACTTGCACCATAACTCCAACCTCTGGTAGATCTATGCACCCATTGCACCATATTATAACGAATATCTAAAGGATCTGCGCCTTCTGGCAACATTTTCATTTGAAAAGCATCTTTATAACCAGCAGCTTCAAAAGCTTGATTCCACCATTTTCCTCCATCTAATAAAGCTGAACGAACTGGTTCTGGAGTTCCTCTGTCTAAATAATAAATAATTGGTTCTTTTGCTTCAGAAATTGCAGCATTTGGGTCTTTTTTTTCTAATCTGTGTCTGTAAATAAAACGTTTTGTAATTGATTCATTTACTGGCGTTGCATAATCTAAATAAGACATTGGGTAACCTCCAGAACGTGTATCAAATTTTCTTGGTTTGTAATTATTATTTGGTAATTCTACTAAAGAATGATGCTGATTTACAGTAACCAAACTTGCATTTGGCGCTACACTTCTAATATTATATCCTTTTGGAGAACCTTTAAATGTTAGCATCACATCAAACTCTACATTTTTAGGAAATGCTTTTGTTCTCTCAATATTAAAAGCAGATTTACTTTTATCTAAACTGTAATTTCCTTGGTTATTTCTTGCTAAAGTTCTAGCAACACCATGTGCATCTTGCATAAAAAATGAAGTTGCGTCTACTAAAAAAACACCATTTTTTTCTTCTTTAATAATAAAACCATGTAAAACCGATTTTGCAAATGCTTCTTTTACAGATTGTTTTTCTTCTTTGTTATCTGTAATTGCTCTAAAATCTTGATTCGGCTGAATCATCATAATTTTATTACCAGCTTTTTTAAAATGCACTACTACTCCACCACCTAATTGTCCACGATCTAAACCAATATCGTTAGAACCAATTCCTTCAGAAAGTGAACGTACATATAAGAATTCATTCCCTAAATTTTCAATTTGAAGAAAAATTTCATCCTTATTTTCATCATAATAAAAAGTAAAATAACCTTCGTATTTAGCAATTCCTTTTTGAAGTTTATTATTAGATTTTTCTGTAAAAAACTGTGAAAACCCATCAAAAGAAAATGAAATTAATAATAGAATTAGTAGAGATTTTTTCATGGTTGGTATATTTTCTATAAATCTATAAAATAAGAATCAGCTTTTAAAAGAAGAGTTCTTAAAATTTCATTTATTTTTGTTCGACTTATGATTACACAAGACCAACTTAAAGATATTGCAACAAGAATTGAGAAATTGAAATCTTATTTAGAGATTGATAAAAAACTCATTGAAATTGCCAATGAAGAGGAAAAAACAGCAAACCCAGATTTTTGGAACGACCCAAAAGCTGCGGAAGTTGTTATGAAGGAACTTCGTTTTAAAAAACAATGGGTAGAAGATTACAGAAAAGCAATAACTTTAAATGAAGATATTATTGTTTTGTATGAATTTTACAAAGAAGGTGAAGTTGAAGAAAGTGAAATCGAAGAACAATTCGAAAAAGTAAGTACTTTTTTAGAAGATATTGAGTTTAAAAACATGCTTTCGGAAGAAGGAGATTCTTTGTCTGCAACCATACAAATTACTGCTGGTGCTGGAGGAACAGAAAGTTGCGATTGGGTAGAAATGCTTTCAAGAATGTACACAATGTGGGCAGAAAAGCAAGGCTTTAAACTAAAAACACTCAATTATCAAGCTGGAGATGTTGTAGGAATTAAAACAATTACTATTGAAATTGATGGCGATTATGCTTTTGGTTGGTTAAAAGGTGAGAATGGCGTGCATAGATTGGTACGTATTTCGCCTTTCGATTCTAATGCAAAAAGACACACTACTTTTGGTTCTGTTTATGTTTTTCCTGTTGCTGATGATTCTATAGAAATTGAAATAAATCCTGCAGATATAGAAATTGTTACAGCAAGATCAAGTGGTGCTGGAGGACAAAATGTAAACAAAGTAGAAACGAAAGTTCAGCTGACTCATAAACCAACAGGAATTCAAATTTCTTGTTCTAATTCGCGTTCTCAACATGATAATAGAGCAACAGCAATGAAAATGCTAAAATCTCAATTATATGAAATTGAACTGCAAAAACAACAAGCAGCAAGAGATGAAATTGAATCTGGAAAATTAAAAAATGAATGGGGAAGCCAGATTCGAAATTATGTAATGCATCCTTATAAATTGGTGAAAGATGTAAGAACTGGTCATGAAACTGGTAATGTAGATAATGTAATGAATGGAGATATCAATCCGTTTTTAAAATCTTATTTAATGTTGAATGGACAAAAAGAATCTTAAAAAAAACCAATACTTTTATATTGCATCATTAATTTTATTTTTAATGATTCCTAATCTTTTGTTTATTCTAATTGGTGAAGATTCAGCAGTAGGAAGCTTACTTAAAAAAGGTGTTTTCTTTTTAATTTCATTATCAATTATTTCAATTCCATTAACATTTTTAAAGCCAAAATATTTTAGTTATTTAACTATTTTACTTTTTCCGGTTGTTATTTTTGAAGCTTCACATATTCTTCAATTTAAAACAGCTTCTTCTCAAGAATTAGTAGCATCAATACTACTAACAAACTATAATGAAGTTAAAGAAACAGTTTTATTAAACTTCTTATCTGTACTAACTCTAATTTCTATTTTTGCCTTAATATTAATCATTTCAAAAAAAATAAAGCCATCATTTTTAATAAGTAAAAAAACAAAAAAGAGTATTTTATTGGTTTTTGTTTTTACTTTTATTGCTTTAGGAATTAGAAATACTAAACTTGCTTTTACTTTTAATAATAAAAGTTCTGAAATTATTAGAGCTGTAAATTATTCTTTTAAAGTACAAATGACTAAAAATTTTCCTGTTGGTTTTTTTATAAAGTCTTATGAGGTTCATAAGGGACTTCAAAAGAAAAAAAAATATTTTAAAAACACTAAAAACTTTACTTTTAATGCTAAAAAAATGGATTCTTTAACTGAAGATGAAATTTATGTTTTAGTGATTGGAGAAACGGCTAGAAAACATAATTTTCATGTATATGGCTACCCAAAAAATACAACTCCTAATTTAGATACAATCAAAAATCTGTTGGTATATAAAGACGTAAAAAGCAATGCGAATGTTACCTCTTTAAGTATTCCTTTTATGTTAACGCGTGCAACACCAGAAAATCCAGAAATTAAATTTAACGAACCAAATATTGTAAAAGCATACAAAGAAGCTGGGTTTTCTACCTATTGGATTAGTAATCAGCAAATAGGAATTGGAAGTATTTTTGGCTTATATTCTAAAATTACTGACACTTATATTAATACCTCTAAACCTTTGGATGCCGCAGGTTTTGACGAAAATATTTTACCCGTTTTAGATAATGTTTTAAAGGATAAAAACAAAAAGAAGTTCATAATAATTCATACTGTTGGAAGCCATTTTAGGTATAATTACAGATATCCAGAAAAATATACAGTTTTCTCTCCAACTTTAGAAAAAGGGTTGTCTATTGAAAGTACAAGTGATTTTAATAATCGTATAAAAACTATAAATAGTTATGATAATTCTATTTTATATACAGATTTTATTTTGGGAGAAATAATTCAGAAAATAAAAAATAAGAAAGCAAATTCTTTTATGTATTATATTTCTGATCATGGAGAAAATTTATTTGACACAGATGATAAAAAACTATTACACGGTTTCGAAAATCCATCTAAATACGAAACAGAAATACCTTTATTAATTTGGACATCAGATAAATACAATAAGAATTTTACTAAAAAATATAACTTTTTAAAAAAGAATACAACTAACAAAATAGCAACTACAAATACTTTTTTTACGTTGTTAAATATGTCTAACATTACATATCCTAATTTTGAAAAGCAAAAAAGTTTTGCTAATAAAAAGTTCGACTCACTTCAAAAAAGGACGTTTTATTCCGTTAATAAATCAATCATAAAAATAGATTAAAAATGATAAAAATATACCACAATCCACGTTGTTCTAAATCGAGACAAGGAGTTGCACTATTAGAAAATTCTGGTAAAGAATTCAAAATTGTAAAATATTTAGATGCAGTTCCTTCAGAAAAAGAACTAACAGAAATTATTAAATTATTAAATATTTCTCCTATTGAGCTGGTTCGTAAATCAGAAAAAATTTGGAAAGAAAATTACAAAGGAAAAGAATTGTCTGATTCTGAAATTATAAAAGCAATGATACAAAACCCAAAGCTGATTGAAAGACCTATTATCATTAATAAAAACAAAGCAGTTATAGGTAGACCAACTGAAAACATTTCTACCATCATTTAATGTTTAACATTTAGATTTTTTTCTTTAACTTTTATTTAACTAAATCTATTTAAACTAAAAGTAAACTTTGCTGTCTTAAACTAAAAAACCAACTAGTTTTGATAAAAAAAATTACTATTTTAATTTGTTGCCTATTTTCGGCAACATTTTTATTTGCACAAAGACCATCAAACGCAGCTAACATTTCTATTACTGGAAAAATTGTTGATGCAAAAACAAATCAGCCTTTAGAATACGCAACTGTTGTTTTAAAAAACACAAAAACAGCTAAAATATCTGGAGGAATTACTGATGAAAAAGGAAACTTCAACATTCAAACTCCAAAAGGAACTTATGAAATAAGTGTTGAGTTTATCTCTTTTAAAACTAAAAAATTTCCTGTTGAAGAAATTACAGCAAATAAAAATTTTGGAGTTATAAAGTTATCTGAAGACACAAATAATTTAGATGAAATTGTGGTTATCGCAGAAAAATCTACAGTTGATATTCGTTTGGATAAAAAAATCTATAATGTTGGTAAAGATATGACTGTAAAAGGTGGTACTGCATCAGATGTTTTAGACAACGTACCATCTGTAGATGTAGATGCAGAAGGAACTGTAAGTTTAAGAGGAAGTGAAAATGTACGTATTTTAATTGATGGTAAACCATCTGCTTTAGTAGGTTTAAGTGGTACAGATGCTTTAAGACAATTACCCTCAGACGCAATCGAAAGAATAGAGGTTATTACTTCTCCATCTGCAAGATATGACGCAGAAGGAACTGCAGGAATTTTAAATATCATTTTAAGAAAAGGAAAAGCAACAGGTTTTAACGGTTCTGTAAACGTAACAGTTGGTGATCCTAAAAATTATCAAGGAGCTGTAAATTTAAATTTACGTTCAGAAAAAATAAACCTTTTTTCTAATTTTGGTTATAGTGACAGAGGTGGTCCAGGAACATATAATTCTGATATTACTTACTTAACTGGCGGTATAATAGACAGCACAAGAATTGAAAACAGAGATAATAATAGAAACAGAAAAGGTTTTAACGCAAACATTGGTTTGGAGTATTTTTTAAATAAAAAAAGTTCTATTACAGGTACTATTTTTGTGAGAGATTCAGACGGTTTAGATACTTCAGTAAACAACATTAGTTCTTTTGATCCTTCAGGTAATAACTTATATAATTCTACTCGTATTCAAGATGAAAGCGAAGTAGATCAAACATTGCAATTTTCTTTAAATTACGTTAATAATATTGACGACAAAGGTCAGAAATTAACATTAGATTTTCAGCATAGTGCAAGTAAAGAAGATGAAGAAGCTATTATTACAGATATTAACCCAGAAACAAACACTACAAACGAACTTTCTATAGATAATTTAATTCAAGCAGATTATGTGTTGCCAATAGGAAAAGAATCTCAATTCGAAGCTGGTTATCGTGGGAGTTTTCAAGATTTAACATCAGATTATTTAGTAATTGCACCTAATTTAGATCCAAGTAACAATCCTTCTAATAATTTAGAATTCACACAAAATGTAAACGCATTCTACACACAATTCGGAAGTAAAATTGACAAGTTCTCTTATCTTTTTGGTTTACGAGCAGAAATTACAGATTTAGATATTAAATTGCTAAATACTGCTGAAAGCTTCACCAAAAAGTACACAGATTTTTTTCCAACTGTAAACTTTGGTTATGAATTATCAGACAAACAAAGTTTTACTTTAGGGTATAGTAAAAGGTTAAGAAGACCACGTTCTAGGTATTTAAATCCGTTTGAAAACAGAGCAAGTGAGACTATAATTTCTAAAGGAAATGTAGATTTAGATCCAACATACACAAACTCTTTCGATTTAGGATACTTAAATAGATGGGGTAAATTAACCCTTAATTCTTCTATCTATTATCAACATTCAACAAACAATATTACAAGAGTTAACAGCCAAGAAGTTAGAATTATTAATGGTAAAGAAACTAATGTTTTAGTAAGACAACCAATTAATTTAGCGTCAGAAGACAGAGCAGGTTTCGAGTTTACAGCTAATTATAATGCAAGTAAAAAAGTTCGTTTTTCTGGTAGTTTTAACTTTTTTCAATTCGAAACAAAAGGAGAATACTCTTATGATGTTACTGATCCTACAACAAATGCAGTATCTACAATTACCCAAAACTTCGACACCGAAAACACATCTTGGTTTACACGTTTCGATGCAAAAATTACGCTTCCTTGGGACATTCAATCACAAACAAGATTGTTTTACATAGGCCCGAGAAACGATGCACAAAGTTTTACCAAAGGTATTCTTTCAACAAATTTAGCATTCAGTAAAGACATTTTAAAAGACAAAGGAACCTTGGTTTTAAATGTAAGTGACCTTTTTAACTCAAGAAAATATGAAATAAATAGTTTTGCTCCAAGTAGAGAAAACCCTACAAATATTACCAACCAATCATTTCAATGGAGAATTCGTCAAGTATCATTAACATTTACTTACAGATTCAATCAAAATAAAAACCAAAAAGACAGAAGATCTGGCAGAAATGGTGATGATGATGGTGGTGGAGAAGATTTTTAATTTGGGCGTTTTAACGGGCTTTCAGCACTCGCTTTTTTTAAGAAAAATAAAAAAGAGCTCAAACAAATGCTTCAATCCCTAACGCACTCACTCAAACCCACAAAAAAACTCGTTCAATTAAATTGAACGAGTTTTTTATTAAAATATATTTTTTTTAAAACTACTTACCTTCAGCAGCTTTTCTTGCTTCCTTCTTTAATTTCATATTTTCCCAAATAGTTCCACCAATCCAATAAGGCACTACAAATGTTAATAAGAAAATTAACAACCAGAAACCAGCTGTAAAAATAAACATGAATAAAACCAAACCTGAAAATTCTGAAAAATCTAACATTTATAATTATTTGAAAAAATTTATACTACAAAAATAATATATATTTTTAGATTCTACTACTTAAATTCAAAAATTTTCAAGAGTTTTTAACCAAAATGTTTAGAGGCTTTTGCGCTACTTTTCGTAAATTTGTATTCCTAAAATTCAATAAACATGACAATGTATAGAATAGAAAAAGACACAATGGGGCAAGTAAATGTTCCTGCAGATAAATATTGGGGAGCACAAACAGAACGTTCTCGTAACAATTTTAAAATAGGCGCACCAGCTTCAATGCCTCTAGAAATCGTTTATGGCTTTGCATATCTTAAAAAAGCTGCTGCATACACAAATACAGAATTAGGAGTTTTAGCAGAAGAAAAAAGAGATTTAATTGCTAAAGTTTGTGATGAAATTTTAGAAGGAAAGCATGACAATCAGTTTCCTTTAGTAATTTGGCAAACAGGTTCTGGTACACAATCTAACATGAACGTGAACGAAGTTATTGCAAACAGAGCTCACGAAATTGCAGGAAAAGTTATTGGCGAAGGCGAAAAAACCATTCAACCAAATGACGATGTAAACAAATCTCAATCTTCTAATGATACATTTCCTACAGGAATGCATATTGCCATCTACAAGAAAATTGTAGAAACAACAATGCCAGGAATCATTAAATTAAGAAACACTTTACACGACAAAGCTGTTGCTTTTAAAGATGTTGTAAAAATTGGTAGAACGCATTTAATGGATGCTACTCCACTTACATTAGGTCAAGAATTTTCTGGTTATGTAGCACAATTAGATTTCGGTTTAAAAGCTTTAGAAAACACATTGGCACATTTAAGTCAGTTAGCTTTAGGAGGAACTGCAGTGGGTACAGGTTTAAATACACCTAAAGGATATGATGTTTTAGTAGCAAAATACATTGCAGAATTTACAGAATTGCCTTTTATAACTGCAGAAAATAAATTTGAAGCTTTAGCGGCACACGATGCTTTAGTAGAAACACATGGTGCTTTAAAACAAGTGGCAGTTTCTTTAAATAAAATTGCAAACGATATTAGAATGATGGCTTCAGGACCAAGATCTGGAATTGGAGAAATCATTATCCCTGCAAATGAGCCAGGTTCTTCAATTATGCCAGGGAAAGTAAATCCTACCCAAGCAGAAGCAATTACAATGGTATGTGCACAAGTTATGGGGAATGATGTTGCTGTTACAGTTGGAGGAACGCAAGGTCATTACGAATTAAACGTTTTTAAACCAATGATGGCTGCAAACGTTTTACAATCTGCTCAATTAATTGGAGATGCTTGTAATTCTTTCGAAGAAAATTGTGCTGCAGGAATTGAACCAAATCATTCAAGAATTGCAGAATTGGTAAGTAATTCTCTAATGTTGGTAACTGCCTTAAATACTAAAATTGGTTATTACAAAGCTGCAGAAATTGCAAACACTGCACACGAAAACGGAACCACTTTAAAACATGAAGCTGTACGTTTAGGCTACGTAACTCCAGAAGAATATGATGCTTGGGTAAAACCAGAAGAAATGACAGGAGGATTAAAATAAACAGAATTAAGTTAATAATTTAAAAAGCTGTAATTAATTTTACAGCTTTTTTTATCTAGAATATAGAAATGACAAATCACGAAGAATTTATGAGTGAAGCAGTAAAAGCTGCTTTAACAGGAATGAGTAATAATGAAGGTGGACCTTTTGGTTGTATTGTTGTGAAAAATGGAGAAATTGTAGGTCGTGGAAATAATAAAGTAACTTCTACAAACGACCCAACAGCACATGCAGAAGTAACTGCAATTAGAGATGCTTGTAAAAATTTAGAATCTTTTCAATTAGATGGTTGTATCGTATATACTTCTTGCGAACCTTGTCCAATGTGTTTAGGTGCAATTTACTGGGCAAGACCTGATAAAGTATATTATGGAAGTAATCAACAAGACGCAGCTAATATTGGTTTTGATGACGAATTTATCTACAAAGAAATTCCCCTTCCGTATGAAAAAAGAAGCATTCCTTTTGAACAAATTGGTCGAGAAATTGCTTTAGAACCTTTCCAAAAATGGTCTGAAAAAGAAGATAAAACAGAATATTAAACTATTTCATAAGCCTCATTTACGTGAGGCTTATAATTTTTAAAATACTTGTTGTTAATTTAATTATCTAACAAATAACGTTCTTTAATTACATTAAAATGATGTAATTGATGCCCTGAAAACAAACATCCTAAAGCTCTTACAGATATTTTATTATCTGAAGCTACTCCAATTCTTAATAATGCTTCTTCAGAAAAACTTTTAAACAATTGTATGGTAGACTTTCTTAAAGTTGCCATTTCTTCTAATAAATCGAAGTAATCTAATTGATTGGCATTTCCATAATCAACAAAAATATCTTGATCAAAACCAGGTAATGATGTTTTATCATTTCTTGCAAAACAAAGTGCTCTATAACAGAAAATACGTTCTGTGTCTATAGTATGTTGTATTAATTCCTTTAACGTCCATTTTCCTTCAGCATAAGAAAAATTGTGTTTTTCTTTTGGAATATTTCTTAATAAAGTATCAAATTGATTTTGAGAATCTTCTAAATTTTCAATTATTGATTTGTCTTTAGAAACAAGTTGAATATATTGTTCGAAGTAAGGATTGTATTCTTCTTTTGGAATCATTTCAGTAGATTTATGTATGTTTGTTTAACTAATTTAATCAATTTTTATGACTCAATTATTCATCAATATTAAAGAATTAATTCAAGTTAGAGATAAATTTGTTAAAAAAGTTTCTGGTAAAGAAATGAAGATATTACCAACAATTAAAGGTGCTTTTTTAATAATAAAAGATGGACTTATTTTTGATTATGGAAAAATGAGCGATTTATTAGAATCTACTTTTGATGATAAGATTGATTGTACAGGAAAAATGATACTTCCAACTTGGTGTGACTCTCACACTCACATCGTTTTTGCTGGAAATAGAGAACAAGAATTTGTAGATAGAATTAATGGTTTGTCTTATGAAGAAATTGCAAATAATGGTGGTGGAATTTTAAATTCAGCAAAAAAACTTCAAGAAACTTCTGAAGAAGATTTGTATATACAATCTGCAAAAAGATTAGAAGAAGTAATTATATTAGGCACAGGAGCCATTGAAATAAAATCTGGTTATGGTTTAACGGTAGAGGCTGAATTAAAAATGCTACGAGTTATTAAAAAATTGAAAGAAAATTATGATATTCCTATAAAAGCAACATTTTTAGGTGCTCATGCAATTCCGAATAAATTTAAGAACAATAAGGAAGGTTATATTAATTTGATTATTAATGAAATGCTACCAAAAATAGCAGCAGAAGATTTGGCAGATTTTATAGATGTTTTTTGTGAAGTTGGTTATTTCTCTGTAGACGAAACAGATAAAATTTTATCCGCAGGAAAAAAATATGGATTGATTCCTAAAGTTCATGTCAATCAATTTAACTCTATTGATGGGATTGAAATTTCAATTAAACACAAAGCATTATCTGTAGATCATTTAGAAGTTTTATCGGATACGGATTTAAAAGTTCTAATAAGTGCAGAAACAATGCCTGTAGCACTTCCCTCCTGTTCATATTTTTTAAGTATTCCTTACACACCAGCAAGAAAGATAATTGATGCTGGTTTACCTTTAACTTTAGCTACAGATTACAACCCAGGCTCAACACCTTCTGGAAATATGAATTTTGTAGTAGCAACTGCTTGTATAAAAATGAAAATGACTCCAGAAGAAGCTATAAATGCAGCTACAATTAATGGTGCTTTTGCTATGAATTTAGAAAACAAAGTTGGCAGTATAACTAAAGGTAAATTCGCTAATTTCATGATAACTAAAGAAATTCCTTCTTTTGGGTTTATTCCTTATAGTTTTGGAAACAACTTAATAGAAACTGTATATTTAAAAGGCAAAAAAGCATCGAATTAACGATGCTTTTTTTATTATTTTTTAGGTTTAAAGAAATTAAATGCTCTAGATAAAAAGCTTTCTGGATCTTCGTTTTCGTGATATCCGTAACCATATTTACCATAGCCGTAACCATAACCGTAACCATAGCCATAACCGTAACCATAGCCATAACCGTATTTATTTTTAATAGAGAAGTCATTTAAAACATAACTAATGTTTGTTACTTCTTTATTTCTGTATTTATCATCAATCATTTTCATCATTCCTCTTTCAGAATAATTTTGACGAATTACATACACAATGGCATCTGCATATTTAAATAATTCTAAAGCATCAGATACTAAACCAACTGGAGGTGTATCTATAATAAGATAATCGTAATCTTCTTTTAATTGATTTATCATATCATCAGCAACTTTATTTAAGAGTAGTTCTGATGGATTTGGTGGAATTGGACCAGATAAAATAACATCTAAATTTGGTATTTTAGTAGGTCTAATTATTTCTTTTAATGTTTTTTGATTAATTAGATGGTTTACAACTCCAACTTCATTTGTTAAATCAAAATCTGCATAAATTTTCGGTTTTCTTAAATCCAACCCAAGTAAAACCGTTTTTTTTCCACTCAAAGCAAAAACAGTTGCCATATTTATAGAAATCATTGTTTTACCTTCTCCACTTACAGATGATGTTAGTAATAACGTTTTACATTTATCTTCTTGTGCATTTTTAAATAAAAATTGAATATTGGACCTTATAGCTCTAAATGATTCTGCCACAGAAGATTTTGGTCTTTCAAAAACAGCTAAATTGTTGTTCCCTTGATTTCTACCAACAACTCCCAAAACTGGTATTGCATAATTATTCTGGATTTCTTCAGCCGTATGAATTTTATTATCTAATATTTCTTTTAAAATAATATAAAATAATGGAATAATAACACCAATCATTAAAGCTACTAAATAATTAAAACTAGGTTTTGGGTAAAAAGGCCCTTCTCCTAAATCTTTAGCAGTGTCTATAATTTTTACATCAGAAACATTGGCTGCTATTGCAGTTCCTGCCTCATAACTTTTTTGTTTTAAGTAATTATAGTTAGCTTCTGATATTTCATAATTTCTTTGATAACCAATTAAACTTTGTTCTTTTCTTGGAAGCTTTTTTAATTCGTTATTATAACTTAAAAGCCTACTACTTATTTTACTTAAACTATTAATATTAACTCTTTTTAAAGTAGAAATGTTTTCAAATAAATTGTTTTTAGCTATCTTAATTTCGTTATTTAATTTTATTAAATCTGGATGTTTTTCTGTAACAGAATTACCAAGAGTTTCTCTTAAACTAGATTTTGTTATTAAAACACTAATTTCTTCTGCAATCTTTGGGTCTTGTATTGTAATTAATGCAGGAACAGGTATAGTTTCTGTATACTTATTATGTGTTAAGATATAAGTTCTTAAATCATCTAAATATTCATTAAATTCTTGGAGTTCTTTTTTTTCTTTTTCTAAAACTAATATCTCACTAAAAACATTACTTCCTTCTGTAGATAAATTATATATATTATTAGATTCTTTAAATTTACCTAATTCTCTTTCTATCTTTTTTAATTTTGTGGCTTCCTCAATAAAAAGTGTATCTATATATTCTTTAGTTTTTACTGCATAAGCAATTTTCTGTTCCTTTTTATCATTTTCTAAAACTTGTACTGTTGCATTTAAATAATCTACAATTCTTCTCTTATTAGGCCCTTGTTTTGTTAATACAAGCATAGAGGCTGCATTTGTTATTGTATTTACACTAATACCTCTGTTTGCACCTACAACTCCATCAAAACTAGTAAATCTTATATAATATTTTTCTCCAACATTAAAATTACTAACTTTATTCAATACAAAGTTTAAATATGGTGTTTCTATCTTTTCATTTACTTTAAATTCTTTCGAAAAATTAGCTTCAGAAGAGTTATAATTACTTACAGTATTTGTATCATAAGTAATTAAACTATTAGAGCCATTAGGATTAAAATCAAAAGACAATTTATAGGTATCTTCACTAGTTGTCTCTATTTCTATTAATTTCCCATATAATTGTGCCTTGTCAGTTTTTAAATCTATTGTAAATGGTGTATAACCATAAACATCTTCTAACCTATACCTACCCTCTTTTAAATACTCAATAAAAAAGTTAAGCTTATTAACCACTTTCTCGTTATGAGATCTAGATGTTAAAATAACTCTTACTGTTTCAATTTCATTACTTGCTCCACCCCAATTAAAAGCAATATTTGTTCCTGTTGAAAATAAAGGATTATTTTCTTCTTTAACAGAAATAGTAGTGTTTAAACTAAAAATTTCTTGTTTATACCCAGTTAAAAATTTTGCTACTATAAACGAAATAATTATAGTTACTAAAAAAAGTTTCCAATAAGCTAAAACTTTAAATAGATACCCTTTTATATCTATGTTATTTTGAGCAGGATTGGCAATGTTCTTTGTTTTACTATCCATATTTTAAAGGTTTCTAGCTATTACAATAGTAGATGTTATTAGTGTAAAAATAGAAATAATTGTTGTGAAAGATTGTAATCCAGTTGTACCTGTACCCCACGATTTTTGCTTTAGGGCTCTAACATTAATATAATCGTTTGGCTTAATGTAAAATACATCAGAATTTAAAACATTTATATCGGTTAAATCTACAGTAAACTTTTCTATTCCATTAATAGATTTTCTAATTATCTCTACTTCTTTTCTATTACCAACAGTAGTAATGTCTCCAGAATTAGCAATTGCATCTATAATAGATACTTTATTCTGAAAAATAATTTTTGGCCCAGGACTATTAATTTCACCAATGATGGTATATTTAATTCCTGATAATTTTACATCAACAAAAAGGTTTTCTTTACTTTTAATATACTTTTTTAGATCGTTTTCAATTTTTTTTCTAACTTCTAAAGTTGTGTAACCTAAAACATTTATTTCTCCTAATGTTGGCATTCTAATGTTTCCATAACTATCTACACTATAATCAGAAAAGTAATTGGAACCTCCAGAAAAACTTTGTCCATTACCATTTCCACCTCCAGTAGATTTTTTAAAAATATTTACTAAATCTTCATCAGACGATTTAATATCAATATTAATCATATCATCTACTTGAAGTTTATAAGGAATATCATTAATTCTACTTATATTATTTTTTTGAGCAGGCTCACCTTGAAGATATATTAAATCTTTATTAGGCACACAAGAAAAAAATAAGATTGTAAGTAAAATTAGTAATGTAAAATTTTTCATTTTAATTATGTTATTCATAGAGTAGCCACAAATATACTTTTTATCAACGGATTGATATAATTTTATTTTATTTTCGTTTTTCATTTCTACCAAATGCTTTACCAACAAATTAAGTACATAAATTTTTTATTAAAATCTAGTAACCAACATGGAGTTCACTCTCCCTTTGTTTATAAACTAGTTACTAATTGTTTGTACAAAAAAACAGTTAAAAAAAAATGGCATAAGTTCATTTATACCAAACAACAATTATTAGACAACAAAAAATCTATTAAAGTCACAGATTTTGGTGCTGGTTCAAAAGTTTTTAAATCTAACTGTCGTGAAGTTTCAAAAATTATTAAAATTGCAGGAATTTCTAACAAAAAAGCTAAATTATTAATAAAAATCACTTCATATTTTAAACCAAAAAGTAGTTTAGAGATTGGTACTTCTTTAGGTTTAGGAACAACCGCAATAAAAATAGCAAATGAGAATTCTAACATTGTTACTTTAGAAGGTTGCCCAGAAACCAGCAAAGTAGCTTCCAAATTATTTACAAATAATAATTTTAATAATATTGATGTGATTGTTGGAGATTTCCAAAAAACTTTACCTAAAATAGTTCAGAATAAGCAATATGATTTTATTTATTTCGATGGAAATCACACAAAAAAAGCAACTCTAGACTATTTTAAAACTTGTCTTGGTTCGATTCATAATGATTCTTACTTTATTTTTGATGATATTTATTGGAGTAAAGAAATGCACGAAGCTTGGCAAGAAATAAAAAATAATGCTGCCGTAAAAGTAACTGTAGATCTTTTTTATTTTGGAATTGTTTTCTTCAGAAAAGAACAAGAAAAAGAACATTTTAAAATTAGGGTATAAGAAAGTTTTTATGTTAAATTGTTAAACTCTCTTAATTAGAATACCTACAATTTTTAAACTTCGTAACTTTGAGTTTATCAAACTTTGAAACCCATTTAAATGAAAATATATACAAAAACTGGTGACGCAGGAACTACTGCCCTATTTGGCGGAACAAGAGTAAAAAAATACAATCTACGAATCGATTCTTATGGAACTGTAGATGAATTGAACTCTTATATTGGTTTAATTAAAGATCAAGAAATATCAACATATATAAAAGAATCGTTGTTAAATATTCAGAATGAATTATTTACTTTGGGCGCAATGTTAGCAACTCCACCTGAAAAAGAAACCTTAAAATCGGGAAAAGAACGTTTGAATATTCCTAAAATAGATGAGGCATCAATTCTATTTTTGGAAAATGAAATCGATAAAATGGATACAGAGCTTCCACAAATGACTCATTTTATTTTACCTGGAGGTCATCAAGCTGTGTCATTCTGTCACGTTGCAAGATGTGTTTGTAGACGAGCAGAACGTCTTTCTGTAGAATTAAATGACGAAGAAAACATTAATAATGACATTTTAAAATACTTAAACCGACTTTCTGACTATCTTTTTGTGTTGGCACGAAAGTTGTCTAAAGACTTACAAGTAGACGAAATCAAATGGATTCCTACTAAAAATTAAAACGTTCTTTTTTTATCGATTTGAAGAAATTTTAAATTTTATTTTCAAATTAAACACTTAATATTTAATTGAATAAAAAAATAAAAATGATCTTCGCAATAAATTTCTTAAAAAAGACTTGCATAATTCAGCAAAAAAATTATTTTTGCACAAAATTAAACAATAAGAAATGTATTGGACATTAGAATTAGCATCTTATTTAGCAGATGCGCCTTGGCCAGCAACCAAAGACGAGTTAATAGATTACGCAATTAGAACTGGATCTCCGTTAGAAGTAGTAGAAAACCTACAAGATATAGAAGATGAAGGTGATGCTTATGACTCAATTATAGAAATCTGGCCAGATTATCCAACCGAAGATGATTATCTTTGGAATGAGGATGAATACTAAACATAACAATTAAAATATAAAAAGTCTCTAAAGAGGCTTTTTTTTTGTTTTCTTTTAATCAAGAAAAAAATATTTTTCAGGCTTTTAAAAAACCTGATACGGAACTATAATACAGTTATTAATTTAACTGAAAACAACATAATAATGAGTATTTTAAATTCAGTAATAAAACTTTTTGTAGGAGACAAACAGCAAAAAGATTTAAAAGGTTTACAACCTGTTGTAGAAGATGTTAGAAAATTTGAAGCGGCATTTTCTAAATTATCTAATGATGAATTAAGAGCAAAAACAATCGAATTCAAAGAAAGGATTAAATCGGCAACAAAACAGTTCGACGATAAAATTACTTCTTTAGAAGAAGAAGCTGTAAAAGCAGATATAGACAGACAAGAAGATATTTATACAGAAATAGACGCTTTAAAAGACCAAGCATATATAGTTTCTGAAGCTACATTATTAGAAATTATGCCAGAAGCTTTTGCTGTTGTAAAAGAAACAGCAAAGCGTTTTGTAGAAAACAAAGAAATTGAAGTTACTGCAACTGCTTACGATAGAGAATTGTCTGGCGAAAGAGATCATATTGTTTTAGAAGGAGACAAAGCATTTTGGGCAAATTCTTGGGATGCTGCAGGAAAACCTGTTACCTGGGACATGGTTCACTATGATGTTCAATTAATTGGTGGTTCAGTTTTACACCAAGGAAAAGTTGCAGAAATGATGACTGGTGAAGGAAAAACATTAGTTTCTACTTTACCTGTGTACTTGAACGCTTTAACAGGAAATGGAGTTCATTTAGTAACTGTAAATGATTATTTAGCAAAACGTGATAAAGCTTGGATGGGACCAATTTTTGAGTTTCACGGTTTTACAACAGATTGTATCGATTATCATCAACCAAATTCTGATGCGCGTAGAAAAGCTTACAATGCAGACATAACTTACGGAACAAATAACGAATTCGGTTTCGATTATTTGCGTGATAATATGGCAAGTTCTAAAGACGATTTAGTTCAAAGACCACCAAACTATGCAATTATTGATGAAGTAGATTCAGTTTTAATTGATGACGCAAGAACGCCATTAATTATTTCAGGTCCAGTACCACAAGGAGATAGACACGAATTTAACGAACTTAAACCATTAGTAAACGATATTGTTGGTATTCAAAGTAAATATTTAATTGGTGTTTTAGCAGAAGCAAAAAAGTTAATTGCAGCTGGAGATACTAAAGAAGGAGGATTTCAATTATTAAGAGTTTACAGAGGTTTACCAAAAAATAAAGCATTAATTAAGTTTTTATCTCAAGAAGGAAATAAACAAATTCTTCAAAAGACAGAAAACTATTATATGGCAGATAACAACAAGTTAATGCCAGAAGTAGATGAAGCTTTATGGTTTGTTATTGAAGAAAAAAATAATCAAATTGATTTAACCGATAAAGGAATTGCACATTTATCTGAAAAGACAGAAAATGAAAGTTTCTTTGTTTTACCAGATATTGGAGTAAAAATTGGTGAAATTGATAGCGCTGATATTTCAAAAGAAGAAAAAGCAGTTCAAAAAGAAGAATTGTACAAAGATTTTAGCATAAAAAGTGAGCGTATTCACACCATGAATCAATTGTTAAAAGCATATACTGTTTTTGAAAAAGATGTTGAATATGTGGTAATGGATAATAAAGTAATGATTGTTGATGAACAGACAGGTCGTATTATGGATGGTCGTCGTTATTCAGATGGTTTACACCAAGCAATCGAAGCTAAAGAAAATGTAAAAATTGAAGATGCTACCCAAACTTTTGCAACTGTTACACTTCAAAATTACTTTAGAATGTATCGCAAACTTTCTGGTATGACAGGAACAGCGATTACTGAAGCAGGTGAATTATGGGAAATTTACAAATTAGATGTTGTAGAAATCCCTACAAACAAGCCAATTCAAAGAGATGATAAAGATGATTTAGTTTACAAAACCGCTCGTGAAAAATACAACGCAGTTATAGATGATATCGTAAAATTAGTTGCAGAAAAAAGACCAGTTTTAGTTGGTACAACTTCTGTAGAAATATCAGAATTATTAGGTAGAATGTTACAAATGCGTAAAATTCCACATAATATTTTGAATGCAAAATTACACAAACGAGAAGCAGATGTAGTAGCAGAAGCAGGTAAACCTGGTGTAGTAACAATTGCAACAAACATGGCTGGTCGTGGTACAGATATTAAGCTTTCACCAGAAGTAAAAGAAGCTGGTGGTTTGGCAATTATTGGTACAGAAAGACACGATTCTAGACGTGTAGACAGACAGTTAAGAGGTCGTGCAGGAAGACAAGGTGATGTTGGTTCTTCTCAATTCTACGTTGCTTTAGACGACAATTTAATGCGTCTTTTTGGTTCTGATAGAATTGCAAAAATGATGGACAGAATGGGATTAAAAGAAGGCGAAGTAATTCAGCATTCTATGATTTCTAAATCTATTGAAAGAGCGCAAAAGAAAGTTGAAGAAAATAACTTCGGAATTAGAAAACGTCTATTAGAATATGATGATATTATGAACGCTCAACGTGAGTTTGTTTATAAAAGAAGAAGAAATGCTTTAGATGGTAAACGTTTGCAAGTAGATATTGCAAATATGATTTACGATACTTGTGAATCTATTACAAATGCAAACAAAGCAGCTAAAGATTTTCAGAATTTCGAATTCGAATTGATTAAGTTTTCTTCAATGACTTCTCCTTTTTCTGAAGAAGAATTCGAGAAAATGTCTGAAAAAGAAATTACAGACAAATTATACGAAATTGTAACTGCACATTACAAAAACAAAATTGAGAGAAATGCTGTTTTAGCCTTCCCTGTAATTAAAGATGTTTTTGAAAATGAAGGTGATAAATATGAAAGAATTGTAGTTCCTTTTACAGACGGAACAAAATCTTTACAAGTTGTTACAAATTTAAAAGATGCTTATGAAAGTGAAGGAAAAAGTTTGGTTACAGACTTCGAGAAAAACATCACTTTAGCTATTATAGATGAAAACTGGAAAGAGCATTTACGTAAAATGGATGAATTAAAACATTCTGTACAAAATGCATCTTACGAACAAAAAGATCCTTTATTAATCTATAAATTTGAAGCTTTTGAGTTATTTAAATTAACTGTTGATGAAATTAATAAAGAAGTATTATCTTTCTTATTTAAAGGAGAATTACCTGCGCAAGATAGATCTCAAATTTCTGAAGCTCGCCAACAAAAAAGAGAGCGTTTAAATACTAGTAAAGCAGATGTGCAGAATTCTACGGAACAAGCCATAGAAAACTCTCGTCAACAATCTTCAGAACCAATTGAAACAGTTGTTAGAGAACAACCAAAAATTGGTAGAAACGAAAAAGTTACAATTAAAAATGTAATGAGTGGCGAAGAAAAAGAGGTTAAATTTAAACAAGCAATTCCTTTAATTGAAAAAGGAGAATATGTTTTAGTGAATAAATAAAACACAACTTTAAACTAGTAATTACATAAAAAGTCCTGAATTTCTTTATGATTAGAAATTCAGGACTTTTATTTTAAAATAATAATTATTAAGATCTTTTAACCTTCTTATTTCCTTCTAAAGGTAAAACTTTCTTTAAGGTTTCTACGATATTGTAAGCTGCAGGACAAATAGCTGTATTTGCAATGGTTAAATCTGTAATTCCAATAAACTTTTTACGATTTGTATGCGGATATTCTGCACATGCTTTAGGTCTTACATTATAAATAAAACAAGTATTATCAGATTCGTCAAAGAATGAACATGGAGCTGTTTTTAACACCATAAAATCATCTTCATCTCTTTGTAAATACTGATCTTGAAAAGCTGCAACCTTCATTTTTAAAGACTTTGCAATTCTTTCTACATCTGTATCTGTAAAAATCGGACTGGTTGTTTTACAGCAATTCCCACACGTTAAACAGTCTGTTTTTTCAAACTCTTTGTCGTGCAATTCTTGCATTAAATAGTCCAATCTTTTTGGCGTTCGTTTCTTTAATCTCGCAAAATATTTTTCGCTTTCTTTCTTTGCTTCTTGCGCTAATTTTGGTAGTTCTTGTAAACGTTTTTCCATCTTGCAAAATTACGAATTAATGATGACAATGGTTTGCTTTTTATGATGTTTAAAACGAATCCTTTTCATTAGTTATAAGTAAAGAATAATCTAAACTGAATAAATATTATTTCATTAAGTAAGCTGAACTCACTAATATAAATTTAATCAAAATGAAAATTGATAATGAATTTACAACTAAAAATAACCACCTAAATTTCTCTAAACAATCTTGACATTTCAGCTCCCAAAAAACAAATAAAATCCTTAATTTTGCAATTCAATTTTCGAAAGTAAATGAATATCCAAAACATAATAGAAGCCAAAGTAAAAGAAGGTTTTTTAGCATTATATGACGTAGAAATTCCAACTGTGGAATTTCAAGCAACCAGAAAAGAATTTGAAGGAGATATTACAGTTGTAGTTTTCCCAATGTTGCGCTACAAAAAAGGGAATCCTGTGCAAATAGGAGAAGATTTAGGTAAATATGTTGTTGAAAATGTTCAAGAAATCACCAATTACAATGTTGTAAAAGGTTTTTTAAACTTGGTAATTGACGATGCTTTTTACACAAATTTCTTCAATTCCATTTATACTGATGCAAATTTTGGTTTTGTTTCGCCAAAAGCGAATGAAAAAGCAATGATGGTTGAATATTCTTCGCCAAACACCAACAAACCTTTACATTTAGGGCACGTTCGTAATAATTTATTAGGGTATTCTGTTGCTGAAATTATAAAAGCAGCAGGAAAAAAAGTTTACAAAACTCAAATTATTAACGATAGAGGAATTCATATTTGTAAGTCGATGTTAGCTTGGGAGAAATTCGGAAATGGAGAAACTCCAGAAAACACAGGTTTAAAAGGCGATAAATTAGTTGGAAATTACTACGTAAAATTCGACCAAGAATATAAGAAAGAAATTGGCAACTTAGTTGCATCAGGTATTTCTGAAGAAGAAGCTAAAAAACAAGCGCCACTTTTAGTCGAAGCACAAGAAATGTTGCTAAAATGGGAAGCAGGTGATACTGTAGTTGTTAATCTTTGGAAAGAGATGAACTCTTGGGTTTACAAAGGTTTTGACGCAACTTACAAAAATATGGGTGTCGATTTTGATACTTTATATTATGAAAGTAATACGTATTTATTAGGAAAAGATGTAGTTGCACAAGGTTTAGAAAAAGGCGTTTTCTATAAAAAAGAAGACGGTTCTGTTTGGTGCGATTTAACGGATGATGGTTTAGATGAAAAAATTGTGTTGCGTTCAGACGGAACAGCAGTTTATATGACGCAAGATATTGGAACTGCGATTCAGCGTGTAAAAGATTTCCCAGATGTTGGTGGAATGGTTTATACTGTTGGAAATGAGCAGGATTATCATTTTCAAGTATTGTTTTTAATTTTGAAGAAATTAGGATTCGATTGGGCAAAACAACTGCATCATTTAAGTTACGGAATGGTAGACTTACCTTCTGGAAAAATGAAATCGAGAGAAGGAACTGTTGTAGATGCAGATGATTTAATGGTAGAAATGACAGCTACTGCCAAAGAAATTTCTGAAGAATTAGGAAAGTTAGATGGTTATTCTGATGAAGAAAAAGCCGAATTATACGAAACCATTGGTTTAGGTGCTTTAAAATATTTTGTTTTAAAAGTAGATCCTAAAAAGAGAATTTTATTTGACCCGAAAAGTTCTGTAGATTTTCAAGGAAATACAGGTCCTTTTATTCAATATACATATGCTCGAATTCAGTCTATTATTAGAAAAGCAGATTTTGATTATTCGAAACCAGTTTCGATTGAATTACACGAAAAAGAGAAAGAATTATTGAAACAATTAGAGTTGTTTCCTGAAACGATTCAGCAAGCGGCTACCAATTATTCGCCAGCAATTATTGCAAATTACACATACGACTTGGTAAAGGAGTTTAATTCATTTTACCAAAATGTGCATATTTTAGGTGAAGATAATTTAGATAAGAAAGTATTTAGAGTTCAGTTATCTAAAAAAGTAGCAGATACTATAAAACAAGCATTTTCTTTATTGGGAATTCAAGTTCCAGAGAGAATGTAGAAAAAGTTGGCAATTACATTTTGTAGTTGGCTGTAAAAACAAAAGTTAGTAAATTAGCACGCGTTAAGGATTGAAGTGACATCCTTTTTGCTTTTTAGCAAAAAGATATAACGGAAAGCCTGTTAAAACGCCCAAAAAATATAAACACAGAAAAATGAAATACGACATCATTATTATCGGAAGTGGACCTGGAGGTTACGTAACTGGAATTAGAGCAAGTCAATTAGGCTTTAAAGTTGCGATTGTAGAAAAGGAATCTTTAGGTGGAATTTGCTTAAACTGGGGTTGTATCCCAACAAAAGCTTTGTTAAAATCGGCGCAAGTTTATGACTATTTAAAACATGTGGATCAATATGGTTTAAAAGCAGAAGCAATAGACAAAGATTTTGATGCTGTAATTAAGAGAAGTCGTGGTGTTGCTGAAGGAATGAGCAAAGGTGTTTCTTTTTTAATGAAGAAAAACAAAATCGATATTATTAACGGTTTTGGAAAAATAAAAACAGGTAAAAAAGTAGATGTTACTGCTGAAGATGGAAAAGTAACTGAATATTCAGCTGATAATATTATTATTGCAACTGGTGCTCGTTCTCGTGAATTGCCAAACTTGCCACAAGATGGTAAAAAAGTGATTGGTTACAGACAAGCAATGAGCTTAAAAAGTCAGCCAAAATCTATGATTGTTGTAGGTTCTGGTGCAATTGGTGTTGAGTTTGCACATTTTTATAATTCAATGGGAACTGATGTTACGATTGTAGAATTTATGCCAAATGTGGTGCCAGTAGAAGATATTGATATTTCTAAACAATTTGAAAAATCAATTAAAAAAGCAGGTATTAAAGTTATGACAAATTCTTCTGTAGAATCTGTAGATACTTCTGGTGAAGGTGTTGTTGCAACTGTAAAAACGAAAAAAGGAGAGGAAACTTTAACGGCTGATATTTTATTATCTGCAGTTGGAATTAAATCGAATATCGAAAATATTGGTTTAGAAGATGTTGGAATTATTACTGACAGAGACAAAATCTTGGTAAACGATTTTTATCAAACAAATATTCCTGGTTATTATGCAATTGGAGATGTGGTTCCTGGACAAGCTTTAGCACACGTTGCTTCTGCTGAAGGAATTACTTGTGTAGAAAAATTAGCTGGTTTACATACAGAAGCAATCGATTATGGAAACGTTCCTGGTTGTACGTATGCAACTCCAGAAATTGCGTCTGTTGGAATGACAGAAGCGAAAGCAAAAGAGGCTGGTTACGATTTAAAAGTTGGTAAATTCCCTTTTTCTGCTTCTGGTAAAGCAACTGCAGCTGGAACAACTGAAGGTTTTGTAAAAGTGATTTTTGATGCAAAATACGGCGAATGGTTAGGTTGCCACATGATTGGTGCTGGTGTTACAGATATGATTGCTGAAGCAGTTTTAGGACGTAAATTAGAAACAACAGGTCATGAAGTTTTAAAAACAATTCACCCTCACCCAACCATGAGTGAAGCTGTAATGGAAGCTGTTGCAGATGCTTATGATGAAGTGATTCATTTGTAAAAATTATATTATTCTTGATTTCCTAATATGATAAAAGGATTTCAACGACTAAATAGATACATTTATCGAAAACCGAAGTAATTTACTTCGGTTTTTTTGTATATTTAAATTATTAAAATAACAATTAAAAAAAAAGAATTAAAATGAGAGCAAAATATCAAAACGTTTTAGATTTAGGTGAAGAATTAGCGATTAAAAATGGTGATGTAAAGGAAGAAAACGGAAAATTACATATTAGTGGAACAGCTAAAAATCAATATGAGAAAAACTTACTTTGGGATGAAATTAAAAAGTCTGGTGGAGAAAATCCTGCTGATTTAGTTGCTGACATTAAAGTTGAAGATACTTCTGTGTTTGCAAACCATACTGTAAAAAGTGGAGATACTTTAGGTAAAATTGCAAAACAATATTATGGAAATGCTTCTAAATATACAGAGATCTTTAAAGCGAATGGAAACATCTTAAAAAACCCAGATGTTATTCATCCTGGTCAAGAATTAGTGATTCCTAATTTATAGGAATTTACTTTTAACGTATAAAAAAACCGAAGCAAATTTGCTTCGGTTTTTTTGTATCTAATAATTGATAAAAACTATTATTTCGAAGTATTATATCAAAGATTTTTGCAATCCTTTTTCGATATTTTTCCAAAAGTAATTCCAAAACGATTTTGTTTTGTCTCTTTCCAATTTCTCAACTTTTGCTTTAACCATTCCGTGTTTGGAAGTGTCTTTTACAAATAGATTTGCTAACCAGCTTAAAAACTTCTTTTTCTTCTTTTGTTCGTCTAAAATTTTAATACTAAAGTTTTTAAAATCAATATTTAATTTACCATTTGAAACAGAATTATTTCCTTCAAAATCGAAGAACATTTCATTGATATAGCCATCCATTTTTACATTAAAAGCTGGCAAAATAAAAGAACTCATGTTTTTAGAATTCACATTAAATAGACTTCCTGAAATTCTAAAATCGTCGTTTTTGTTGTTGATATCAAACGTCCATTTTATTTTTAGTGGAGAACTGTCCATAAACTTGGTTTTAATATCTACAACCGTAAGTTTTTCTTTTTTTGATTCATTATTATTAATGTTTTTGATTTGTGCATTCAGCTCATCAAAAACTAAAATACCTGGCTTGTGGTTTTTCTTTGTTTGTTCTTCGTAAATTAATTTCGAATTTTTAATATCTAAACTTTTTACATCAATATTAAAAGGTAAGTCACGTAAATTTTTACTGTATAAATACTTGATTTTTTTTGAAGATTCTAAAACAGCACCATTCAAATATAAATCGAAAAAAACATTATCTACCAAAATATGATTTACTGTAAAAGATAGACTTGGCTCCTCCTCTATTTTAAAATCAGAAACTTTAATTTGTTTTACAACAAGATCTAATAATTCTTTTTCATAATCTACATGATAAATATAACTTTTCCTTGATTTTAAAGGTACAATTTGCAAGCTATCTATAACAATATCATCATTTTCTAATTTAAATGTCTTAAATTTTATGGCTTGAACTTCAGAAGTTTTTTTGTAGAAATTGTCTATTTCAACAAAAATATTATCATAAGAAAAAGGAAGTTTTTTATTACCATCTTTTGATAAATCGAAATCTTTAATTTCTAAATTTATATTAGATATTTTTATGGGATGTAAATCTTCATCAATAACTGAAACATTCAATTTATTTAACGCGATGGATTTTATAAAAATCTCTTCTTTTTTATGTTGAACTGTATCTTTTTTAGAAGTCTTTTTTGATGCTTTTTTAAGTAACTTTCCTTCTATTGAAGAAGAACTCACTTCAACTTCTCCGATTGAAATTTTATCGTTCACCAAAAATGAATAATAAGAAAAATCGTTTACAGAAATCTCATCTGATTTTAGTTTTAAACTATCTTTAGAAAGTTCAATATTTTTTATAGCTACATTTCCAAACAATACATTTACAGAAATATCTCCAGAATACTGAAAGCCTTTTTCTGCTATTTTTTGTTGAATAACTTTATCAATTTTATTCTTTGCATAAAAATTTAAACCAAATAAAATAATCGCTATAATTGATATTACAACTAAAAATTTCTTGTAAAATGATTTTGTTACTTTCATAAAAACTGCGATTATTCTGCTCTTTAATTTAGAAAATGAAGATACAGAAATTAATAAACAATCATAATTTTGAGGACAAAAAAATAGTACTTTTACAAAAGTTTTAAATAAACATCATTCCAATATTTTGATTACTCACAAAAAACAATTTTCTTTAGAAATACTAAAAGCACTTATAAAACTAATAATTGCTGGTGTTTTAATTGGTTTATTAAAAAAATATGATGCAATTATTGCTGGAATTTTAATTCTAAAAATCATTCATAATATCTATAAAGAGGTTATAAAGCCTGAATCTAATAAAAATTGGTTGTTATTGGTAGGAATGTTATTAACTGGTTTTGGCGGTATTGTTGGCGAAACTTGGGGCGTAACAAATGGTTATTGGGAATATCATGAAGTTACAAGAGAATTACCTTTATGGTTACCTTTTGCATGGATGTTGGCTTTCCATTATTTATATAAATTAGAGCGCAATTTAATTCCACTTTTAAAAAATCAAAGTCATAAAAATAAAATTATTTTAGCAATTTTACTCGCATTAATTCTACCTGCTTTTGGAGAAGTAATTACTATTTATTTAGGAGTTTGGACATATTATTGGCCATATCAGCTTTTTGGAGTTCCCTTATATGCGTTTATTTGCTTGGTTTTTGTGCATATGTTGGTCTATACTATTTTACATTTTGTTTGTAAAAAGTATAAAATTAATGATGTTGTTTTTAATTAAAATTTCCAACAAACAATTCTAGTTACTTTATTACCTTGACTTAATGGAATTACTTTAAATTCTTTTGCTCCTAATTTTTTAGATGATTTTTCTAAACTCTCAACATTTTCCTTTTTAGAAACTAAACTTGTAAACCATTTACTTGAAGTTTTATACAAAGAACTTTCATATAAATAATTGTGTAAAAAAGCTTTTTCTCCTCCAACATACCATAATTCATTGTTGTTTCCAGAGAAATTTCTAACTGCACTATTTCCTAAATTTCTATTTTTACGCTTGTTTGCTCCTTGTGCTTCTTCTGCAGATTTGTAAAAAGGCGGATTACACATGGTTGCAGTAAATGAATCACCATCTTCTAAAATTCCATTTAGAATATTGTTTTCATCTTTTTGCTGACGTAAGGTAATATTCGATTCTAATTTATTATCGTAAATAATATCTTGTGCTGTATCCAAAGAATCTAAATCGATGTCTGTGGCAACAAAATTCCAATTGTATTCAGCAACTCCTAAAAGTGGATAAATACAGGTTGCTCCTGTACCAATATCTAGAATTTTTACGTTTTCTTCTTCAGCAAGTAAATCTGCTAAATGATGCACATAATCTAATCGACCTGGAATTGGCGGACATAAATTCTCATCAGGAAAATCCCAAACAGAAATTTTATCAAAAGAAAAAAGTAAACCTTTATTGAGTTCTTTTACCGCTTTTGGATTGGAAAAATCGATGGTTGTTGTACCATATTCGTTTTCGGAAACAAATTCTTTTATGGCTGGGTTTACTTTGATTAATTCATCAAAATTATAACCTTTATTAAATTTATTTTTTGGGTGAAGTCCTTTGTCTTTCATTACATTTCAAGTATTGTAAATTCTAATTCTAAAGGTTTTAACCCTTCTTTTAAAGCCTCTATAAAAGCGCTTCCATATTCTAAATAATATTCAGAAAAGTTACGTTGTCTTTCTTCTAAACTTTGGTTTGGTAAAATCTGGTTTTGAAGTGCTGTTATTCTTTCAACCAAATCGTTTTGTCTTCTTTTTTCCGCTTTTAATAAACGTTTCTCTAAATTCTTTAATCCTTTTATTTGTTTTACTTCTTGGGCTTTTACAGCGCCAATAAAAGAAATATCTGTCTTTTCTGCGACTTGTTTTAACTCGGAAAATTGCTCTTCTAAATATTTAATTTTATCTCCAAAGCTAATTTTAATATCAGAATTTTCTACTACTTTTTTTGATAGTAATTTATGTAGATTCATAAATAATTCTTTGTGAGAAATATCTAAATTATGTAACTTTTTTTGTTGCTTTTCAGATACAACTTGTACAGAATTTCGCAATAATAAAATGGGAAAAGGCATATTTACTTTTTCGAAATAGTTTTTCAGCTCAAACCAATAAGCCATTTCTCCTCCTCCACCAATATAACATAAGTTTGGCAAAATAACTTCTTGGTATAAAGGTCGCATAATTACGTTTGGTGAAAATGCTAAAGGGTTTTCATCTACTTCTTTTAAAATTTCATCTTTCGAAAAAGTGATTTCTGTATTATTTACTTTGTAAACTCCGTCTTCAAAAACAATACGTTCACGAGAATTTCCAATCAAATAAAACAAATTGATTTCTCTCGGATTTACTTGTATTTTATAATCCTTTTCTAATTTAGTAATTGTTTTAGAAACTTCTTTAAAAGAAGTTTCATGCTCTAATTCGTCTTTTACAAACGGAATAAATAATTCTTTTAAAGCTTTGTCATCTCCATCAACAATAACCAAACCATGTTCTTTAAACAATTCGTTAGCAATAAAACGTGTGGCATCTGCTAAATTAGTATGCTCTAAATATCCTTTTTTGAAAAGCTCTTTTAATTGTTCTGCATTTTTAGAATTCCCTAATTGATTAGAAAAAACTTCAAAAACAGTTTCTAATCCTTCCGTAGAAAATCTCCCAACTGCACCACCATCTTTTCTGTTCCACAATACTTTTTTCCCTTCAAAATTGAAGTAATTAATTTCATCAAAATCATGGTCTTCTGTTGCCATCCAATAGATTGGAACAAAATTTTTATCAATAAATTTTTCTGATAATTCTTCAGCTAAATTAATTGCAGAGATTATTTTATATAAGAAGTATAAAGGACCCGTAAATAAGTTTAATTGATGTCCTGTAGTTACTGTAAATGTATTTTGTTGTTTTAATAATGCTATATTTTCAGAGATTTTTTCTGAAACATCAAAATTTTTGTATTGATTTCCCAAAGCATTTACCAAAGTCAATCTAGATTGCAATCTGTAAGATTTCTCTTTTTCTTCAATTTGATTATGAAAACCAGTAATATCTGGAAAATTATTGTAAAACGGCTTTATAGCTTCTTTTTGCTCTAAATAATCGAGCATTGTTTTAGAGAAAAAACCAGTGTCTTTAAAAGGAATTTGTGTTAATTTCATTATATACTAACACTTTTATGGCAACAATCAATTTCTGATGTTAAGTTCATTTGGCACGTTTAATTTTTTATAAAAATACGAATATTTTATGCTTTGTCGGAACTTCATTTTCAATCTAACAAAGTTTTAACAAGTTAGAAAAAGAGTTTTAAAATATTGAAAAAAATAATCCTTACTTTTGGTTTTCTAATCAGTTATTTACATGAAAATTAAAGCATTTTTAGTCATTCTAATTCTTTTCACAGGATCCCTTTTTTCTCAAACTTTACAATCTCCATCCGAATTTTTAGGTTACGAAATTGGTTCACGTTTTACAAGACATCATAGAGTTGTAGACTATTTCCAATATGTTAGCAAAACTTTGTCAAACGTTAAAATGGAAAAATATGGAGAAACAAACGAACACAGACCTTTGTATTTGAGTTATATTTCTTCACAAGAAAACATTAATAATTTAGACCAAATTAGAAAGGACAATCTTTCTCAAACTGGAATTGTTTCAGGAAATGCTAATAATAAAAAAGCAATTGTTTGGTTGAGTTATAATGTTCATGGTAATGAAGCTTCAAGTACAGAAGCATCCATGTTAACACTTTACGAATTGGTTACCAATAAAAAAGCGTGGTTAGAAAATACGATTGTAATTATAGATCCATGTATAAATCCTGATGGAAGAGACCGATATGTAAATTGGTACAATCAAGTAAAAAGTACGCCTTTTAACGTAGATCAAAACGCAAAAGAACACAGAGAACCATGGCCAGGAGGAAGACCAAATCATTATTTATTCGATTTAAATAGAGACTGGGCTTGGGTTACACAAGTGGAATCTGCACAAAGAATTAAAATGTACAACAAATGGATGCCTCATATTCATGTCGATTTTCACGAACAATACATTAACAATCCTTATTATTTTGCACCAGCTGCAGAACCTTTTCACGAAATAATTTCAGATTGGCAACGTGATTTTCAAACACAAATTGGTAAAAATCACGCAAAATATTTCGACAAAGAGGGTTGGTTGTATTTTACAAAAGAAAGTTTCGATTTATTATACCCAAGTTATGGAGACACCTACCCAACTTATATGGGAGCAATTGGAATGACCTATGAACAAGCAGGACATGGAATGGCTGGTTTGGGAATAAATACAGACGAAGGCGAAATTTTAACGCTAAAAGACAGAGCAATTCATCATATGACAACTGGTTTATCTACTGTTGAAATTTCTTCACAAAATGCGGAAAAATTAAATATCGAATTCAATAAATTCTTTAATAATAACAATTTAAATTATAAAAGTTATGTTCTAAAAAACGATAACGAAGATAAAATAAATCGTCTAAAAACATTATTGGACAAACACGAAATTAAATACGAAAATGCTAAAAAAGGTTCTGTAAAAGGGTATAATTACGGAAATCAAATAAATGAAAAATTTGATACTTCTACCAACGATTTGGTGATTCATACAAATCAACCAAAAGGTAAAATGGTAAAAGTTTTATTCGAGCCAAAAGCAAAAGTAGTAGATTCTTTAACCTACGATATTACAGCTTGGTCTTTGCCTTACGCACATGGAATTAATGCTATTGCATCTAATTCTATAGTAAATTCGTCTGTAAAAAACAGTAAAAATTTAATTAATAATAGTATTAATAAATCGGCCTATGCTTACATTTCTAAATGGAATAGTATCGATGATGCTGCATTTTTAGCAGATTTATTAAAAAACAATATCGTTCCAAGATTTACACAAAAAACATTTTCTGCGGATGGAAAATCGTACAAAGAAGGAACTTTAATCATTTTAAGAAATGATAATAGAAATGAAGAATTTGACTCTGAATTAATAAAGATTGCCGATAGAAATATGCGTCAATTAACCGCTGTTTCTACTGGTTTTTCTCAATCTGGAGTAGATTTTGGTTCGTCTTCTGTAAAACCAATCAACAAACAAAAAATTGCGGTTATTTCAGGTAAAGCAACATCATCTTTAAGTTTTGGTGAAGTTTGGCACTTTTTTGAAACACAATTAAAATACCCAATCACAAACATAAATTCTGATAATTTCTCTTATACAGATCTTTCAAAATACGATGTAATTATCATGCCAAGTGGTTATTATAGTTCGGTTTTAAATAAATCTACTTTAGAAAAAGTAAAAAAATGGACACGTTCTGGAGGAACTTTAATAGCTATTGGAAATGCTGTAAATAGTTTTGCAGATAAAGAAGGTTTCTACTTAAAAAAGAAAAAAACAAATGTTAAAAAAGATAGCAATAACCTTATTCCTTTTGCAGATAGAGAAAGAAAAGGCGTTGCAAATTTAATTACAGGAAGTATTTTTAAAAGTACTTTAGACAACACGCATCCTTTGGCTTTTGGGTATGGAAAAGAATATTTTTCGTTAAAATTAGGTGGAACTTCTTATAAGTATTTAAAGGACGGCTACAATGTTGGTTATTTCGATGAAAACACGAAAAATGTTTCTGGTTACGCTGGAAGTAAAGCTGTAAAAAACGTGCCAAAATCTTTATTTATTGGCGAGCAACCAATGGGAAGTGGAAGTGTAATTTATATGGTAGACAACCCTTTATTTAGAGCTTTTTGGGAAAATGGAAAGTTATTTGTTGCAAATGCCGTTTTCTTATTGAATTCAGATAAATTGAAATAAAATTTTTATTTGGGCGTTTTAACGGGCTTTCCACTATATCTTTTTGCTAAAAAGCAAAAAGGATGTCGTTTCAATCCCTAACGCGAAGTGCATCTTTGGTGGCTTTCAGTAAGCAAAAAAAATGTAGAATATTAATTTTTATAAACCTCAAAAGGATTTGAAACACTTTTGGGTTTAAATAACAAGCAGTTTATTTAGAAATCAAATCGCAATACCAAAAACTGGTATCGTAGTTTTTTTCTTCTACTTTGTCTTTTGATTGATGGCAATTGTCATCATCATTATCATGCAAAGTATAGGAACGTAAAGTTTTTTCACCAATGGTAAAATCTACAGGTTTGCTAAAGTTTGGCCCATCAAAAACAAACGTATGAAACTCACCATTTTCTCCACAAACATCTACATTTTCTGGCAAGTCTTTTATAAACTGTTCGTCTATAATTCTACCGACAAATTCTTCGCCTAATAATTTTGCATTCACACAAACTGTAATTGCTTTAAAACCCAATTCTAAAAATTCGGTTATTATTTCTTTCGTGTCTTTTTTCCAAAGTGGATATAAACCTTTAACGCCGACTTCTTTTAATTTCGAATCACGATATTCTTTTAAATCTTCCAAGAAAATATCTCCAAAAACTGCATGTTTATATTCTTTTTCAACTAAAGAATCCATTGCTATTTTCATAGTTTTTGAATACGAATCCATGGTAACATTTGCAGGAAAAGAAATTTTATAAAGTGGAAGTTCTAAAGATGCTGTTTGTTTTTCGAGTAGTTCTTCTCGCAAACCGTGCATAGAAACACGTTTATAATCTTCATTTACAGTCGTAACCAACAAACTAACATCGTAATCAGTATTTTGTTGCATTTTGTACAATGCCAAAGCAGAATCTTTCCCTGAACTCCAATTAAAATAAGTTTTTTTCATCATTTCATTAGGCATAAAAAAATCCTACACAAGTAGGATTTTCAAAATTTATTTTTTTCTTTGATTTAAAGGAACTGGTCTTTCTTGCTTTTTAACAGGCGTTCCATGTAAATCGTAATCTCCAGCATCGTGAATCTTTACATCTATAAACTCCCCTATTTTAATATAATGTTCTTTAGCGTCTACAATAACATCATTATCTACATCTGGCGAATCCGATTCTGTTCTTCCGTAGAAATATTCTCCGTCTTTTCTATCGAACAAACATCTAAATGTTTTTCCAATTTTTTCTTGATTCAATTCCCAAGAAATTTGAGACTGAATTTCCATAATTTCGTTCACACGTCTAAACTTCACATCTGCAGGAACATCATCTTCTAAAACATAAGCACCAGTATTTTCTTCATGTGAATATTCAAAAGCTCCCAAACGTTCGAAACGCATTTCTTCTACCCAATCTTTCAATTCTTGAAACATTTCTTCAGTTTCTCCAGGATAACCAACAATTAAAGTTGTTCTAATTGCCATATCCGGAACAGCTTCTCTAAATTTATGAATTAAAGCCGTCGTTTTTTCGTGTGTAGTTCCACGTTTCATCGACTTTAGAAGTTCTGTATTAATATGTTGCAAAGGAATATCTAAATAATTACACACTTTTGGCTCACGTTTCATTACCTCTAAAACATCCATTGGGAAACCTGTTGGAAATGCATAATGCATTCTTATCCATTCAATTCCATCTACTTTTGCCAATGCTTCTAACAAATCTGCCAAAGCACGTTTTTTGTAAATATCTAATCCGTAATATGTTAAATCTTGTGCGATTAACATAATTTCTTTAATTCCTTTTTCTGCTAATTTTGTTGCTTCTGTAACAATATCTTCAATAGGTGTAGAAACGTGTTTTCCTCTCATTAAAGGAATTGCACAAAAAGAACAAGGTCTATCACAACCTTCTGCAATTTTTAAATATGCGTAGTGTTTTGGAGTGGTTGTTAAACGTTCTCCTATCAATTCGTGCTTATAATCTGCTTCTAAAACCTTTAATAAATTAGGCAAATCGTGCGTACCAAAATATTGATCTACATTAGGTATTTGCTCTTCTAAATCTGGTTTGTAACGCTCACTTAAACATCCTGAAACAAAAACTTTATCTATTTCTCCTGCTTCTTTTCTGTTTGCGTAATGTAAAATTGTATCAATAGATTCCTCTTTTGCTTTTCCAATAAAACCACACGTATTTATAACAACGATATTTCCATCATCATTTTCATCTTCATGTACAACGTTTTTACCATTCGCTTTCAACTGTCCCATTAACACTTCTGAATCGTAAATGTTTTTAGAACAACCTAAAGTAACAACGTTAATCTTATTTTTTTTGATGGTTTTTGTACGCATTGTCTTTTGTTTTAAGCAAGTGCAAAAATAGTTCTTTTAAAAGGAATACAAATTTTCTATTGATAGTTTTTAGGCATTTTTCTAACTTTAGTTAATTGCTCGAAAGCATAACCAATTTCTAACAATTTTCTTTCTGAAAAAGGAACACCTATAAATGTTAAACTTACGGGTTCTCCAGACTCTTTATATCCCATAGGGACTGTTAATGTTGGAAATTTTGCAACTGAAGCAATTGCAGAATGGTAATTATTAATAGATAAAATTGCGTCTAATTTTTCTGGTTCCATAATTTTAAAATAATCTAATGAATTCTTTTTTAGTAGCAATTTAATCATGGACAATTCTTTAAGAGTAGTTTTGTCCTTTACAATTCCTTCAAATAATTGTTGTCCATAAGGTGCTCTTAAAATGGAATCCTTTTTATTAAAAAGTACAACATCATTTACATTCTTTACTTCTAAAGTTTCAATTGCATTGTTTTTAAGATACTTTGGTAAGTCGTGTTTCATATCTATATTTAACAATGTTATAAAACCATCAAAAGAAATTTCTGGAGGTGTAATTTCTATAATTTCAACGCCAACTTTTTTTAGTTTTTCAACAGTAGAGTTATAAATAGAGTCCGACAGTAGTGGCTTTAAAACACCTATTCTTCTGTTTTCGAACTTATTTCTAAATCCGTTTTGTATGTAATCTTCTTCTATTTTTTTTGAAGCGGTATCACTTTTATCAAAACCTCTCATGGCATTCATAAAAATAGCATTGTCAACAACATTTTTTGTCATAGGTCCAGGTGTATCTAATGTTGATGAAATTGGAACAATTCCAGTTCTACTCAAAACTCCAATAGTTGGCTTTAAACCTACCACAGAATTCTGACTTGATGGCGAAGTTATAGAACCTGCAGTTTCTGTACCAACTGCCGCAACTGCAAAGTTTGCTGCAACTGTAACTCCACTTCCTGCAGAACTTCCTCCAGTTTCGATTTTTCCTCTTCCATAAGGGTTTAAGGTTTGTCCGCCAATTGCAGAATAACCCAAAGGACATCCAGAACAGAAAAAATATGCCCATTCACTTAAATTGACTTTCCCTAATATAATTGCGCCATTTTCTCTCAATTTCTTTACAATAAAAGCGTCTTCAGAGGTTTTATTATCTGCCAAAGCAATTGCTCCTGCAGTTGTTTTCATATCTTTTGTGTTGATATTATCCTTTAATAAAATTGGCATTCCGTAAATAGAAAATTCTGAAACATCTGTTTTATTTTTATCTTTTTCTCTTGCTTCATTTAAAACGTTTGGATTTAAAGCAATAATACTATTTAAAGACAATGTGGAATCACTTTCGAATTTTCGAATTCTGTAGAGATAAAAAAGTGTCAGTTTTTCGTAAGATAATTTACCTTCTTTTACATTTTTTTGAAGTTGAGGAATGTTTTGTTCTAAAATAAAAGGTTTTAATTCTTCATAATTTTCTTCAGAAAAATTAGCTAGTTCCTTTTGAAATGGTTTAAAAACTGCATTCATATCTAAATATTTAGATTGAATTAATTTAAACTTCATTCGTTCGAACTCGTTCTCTTGAGATTGAGCTATCGCTTCTGTTTCATCATATTTTTTAAACGAATTTTTAAAAACAGTTTCTCCTTTTTGCTGACAACTAACAACAATAGATATTAATAAAACAAGTAACAGTATTTTTTTCATTGTTATAATTTTTATCAAAGATACTTCTTTAATTTTTTTTTGTAAAAAATGCACATTTAGAAAAGGTTATTACCCTTTTTTAAAAATAAAGTATCTTCGTCTTTTCAAAAAAAATAAAATGATAAAAAAAATTGCAATTATTTCTATTTTACTTTTTTCAATAACTTTTAGCTCGCAGAATTTAAGATTAATTGACACTACAGATTTTGAGTTAAGAAAAAATCTTACAAAAAACTTAAAAACAAAACATACCTTTATTTATAAGAGTTTAAAGAAAGAATATAGAGGAAAATTAAGAACAGAAATTACTAGTTTGTATAAAAGCAAACACAAAGAGTTTTTGAAAAATTTAAATAAAGACAAATTTATTTTTGATACACTTTTTACAAAATATAGCGATAGTTTAACTCAATTAATTGTAAAAAATAATCCAAAACTAAAAAGGAAAAATATTTCTGTTTTTATATCTAAAAACCCCACCATAAATGCTTTAAACGTTGGAGAGGGAATTGTTGTTTTAAATATTGGGTTATTTAAATATTTCGAAAATGAAGATCAGTTAGTTTCTGTTTTAGCACATGAAATTGCTCATGAAAGTTTAAATCATGTTAGTAATAACATTCTACATATTGCAGAATTAAGGACTTCTAAATTAAGAAAAAACCAAGCTAAGAAAATTAGAAAAGAGAAATATAACACCTATGATAAATCTTTTAAAATTTTAAAAAACTTAATGTATTCTGATAGTAAAACCCACAGAAAAAAAGAAATGCAAGCAGATTCTGTTGGTTATTTATTATATAAAAATACAACACTTAACAAACCAAATTATTTAAGCGCTCTACAATTATTAGCAGATTATGAAACATTGCCAACAATTAATTTAGATTCTACTGTTTATAAAAGATTTTTTAATATTCCTAAACAACCTTTTAAAGATTCTTGGCTAAAAGTGGAGAAGTTTTCTGATTATGATTATTCTAAATATACTGAAAAAATTAATAAAGATTCAGTTAAATCTCATCCAGAATTTACCGAGAGAATTTTAAAATTAAAAAAAGATTTTCCAGAATTATCTATAAATGACTCACTTTCTAAAAGTTCTAAAGGAAGCTCTTTTATAAAGTTACAACAATTAGCTCGTAAAGGAGATATTGTAAATTTTTATGATTTAGAAGAATATGGATATAGCATTAGACTTATCTTAAAAAAATTATCTAAAGATTCTACAAATACCTATCTTAAAAAGTGGTTGGGTAAAAACTTTTTAAGCTTGTATAAAGCAAAGAAAAAATATAGACTGAATAGATATATAGAAAGAATAAACCCAAAAGAGCAAACAAAAGAATACCAACAATTCTTAAGTTTTATATGGAATTTAAACTTAAATGAAATTAAAAATATTGGTGATTATTATTCTGAAATTTAGTAGTTTAACTTCTCTAATCTAATTTCATCATGATCACTATCCTTATTAAATTCTCTTAATAATATGTAACCTTCTTTGGCTATATAAGGAGAAATAAAGTGTTCTTCAGAAGACATAGGAATTTGTTCTTGTTGCATTTTACCATCAATAATAGTAACGATTCCTAAAACCCAATTCTTCTTTTTGGTTTCTTCATCTTTTTTATAATCTCTATAAAAGAAAACAACACCATTTCCATCTTTAATTCTTTGGGAATACAAATAATCTGAACTCGAATAATAAGATTTATCTTTTTCTATCTTTTCTACATTATTTAGAGCAAATTCTTTATCGAAGTTTAATACTAAAAAATCTGTTGTTTTAGGAGCTAATGCTACTACAACATAATATTGAGTGTCTTTAAACTTTTCAGTTAGAAAAGCTGTAGTTCCGTCTTCAAAAATGAAAAATTGTTTTGCTAATAAACGATAACCATCTTCCTTTAACTTACCGTTCTTTTTTATATCAAGAATATTGCCAGCATCTTCCCATTTAAAATACTTTTTAAAGGTTTCATTTCCGTTATTATCTAATACAATTTTAAAAAAACCTGTTGCCTTTTTATAGTTAAAACCTGAAAGCTTATTTTTACTTGTCATTCCTACAATAACAGTTCTATCCTTAAACTTTCTAACTTTATAAAAATGATTGAATTCAGATTTTTTATTTTCTATCTCATATTTAAAATCTGCTTTCCCAGTTTTTGGATTGATAAAATGTAAAACTTGAGATTTAGTTTTAGTACTCATAGCCCATAAAACAATTATTTCTTCATTAAGAAACTCAATTCTAGTATTTACAACGTGTTCTTCAGGATTGTAATTGTATTGCCAGTTTTTAGAATTGTCTATATTATAAGCTTCTAAAGTGGCTATTTTTTTAGTTCTAAAAGAGTTCTTCTGTAATTTAGATTGTTTAAAAAGTAAATATCCTCCATCTATTGCTAAAGGATACTGGATAAATATATTTTTTTTAATTCTTTTATCAATCTTTTCTGTAGCTCTTTCTCCTTCTACTACCAATTCATTTTCAAAATAAAAAGGTTTAGATATTTTATTGGTTGTAAGATCTAAAATTCTATTAGAAACAAATTTATAATCTGAATTATTACCAAAAACTTGTTGTTGCCATCTATAGTATATTTTGCTTAAAATAATCTTGTCACCTACTTTTTCTGGCGTCATAAACTCTGAAGCATATTTTTTATAACTTGCATCTATAAACTCGCCATTAGCAACTTTATTAAGATTTTTATCTAAAAAAACATATTCGAATTTTTGCTCTGTTTTACTAACATCATCTAGTTTTACCACCATAAAATATCCATAAATACTTTTATCCATTTCGTAAATTGGATTAAAAAGTTGAATATCTCCAGAAGCTAATTCGGCTAAACTAGATATTTGAGAATTGATAGAAAAACTAATAAGTAAAACAAAAAACGTAATTATTTTTTTCATAACTATTTTAAAAAAAGGTAAGGTTTGGTAATTTCTACTTAAAAAAAGAATCTACAAATTCATGTTTGTTAAAGACTTGTAAATCATCTATTCCTTCTCCTACTCCAATATATTTTACAGGAATTTTAAATTGATCGGAAATACCAATAACAACTCCACCTTTTGCAGTTCCATCTAATTTTGTAACTGCTAAAGAAGTAACTTCTGTTGCTAAAGTAAATTGTTTTGCTTGTTCGAATGCGTTTTGCCCAGTAGAGCCATCTAAAACTAATAAAACATCGTGTGGAGAATTATCTACCACTTTCTGCATTACACGTTTAATTTTAGTTAACTCGTTCATTAAATTAACTTTATTATGTAATCTACCAGCAGTATCTATAATTACAACATCTGCATCTTGATTTACTGCTGACTTTAACGTATCAAAAGCTACAGAAGCTGGATCTGAACCCATTTCTTGACGTACAATTGGTACATCTGTTCTGTCTGCCCAAACTTGTAATTGATCTATTGCTGCTGCTCTAAATGTATCTGCTGCCCCTAAAACTACTTTTAAACCTTGTTTTTTAAATTGACTTGCCAACTTACCAATGGTTGTTGTTTTACCAACTCCATTTACACCAACAACCATTAAAACATAAGGCATTTTGTTACCAGCTGCGTTTTTTGGAATTTCTGGAATTGTAAATTCAGTTTCGTTACCAACATTGGTTTCCGACAGTAAACCTGCAATTTCTTCTCTTAAAATTTTATTTAACTCGTCTGTACCAACATACTTGTCTTTGGCAACACGCTCTTCTATTCTAGTAATTATCTTTAGTGTGGTATTTACACCAACATCAGAAGCTACTAAAACCTCTTCTAAATTATCTAAAACATCATCATCTACTTTAGATTTTCCTGCAACTGCTTTAGAAAGTTTATCGAAAAAATTAGTACTTGTTTTTTCTAAACCTTTATCTAATGTTTCCTTTTTTTCTTTTGAAAATATATTTTTAAAAAAACTCATTTTATTATTTTATAACTATAAAACAGTACATTAAAAAACGTGCCATTTGTTTGGTTTGGTCAAATTGTCATTAAAAATGCCTTTTGCGTTAGCGATTGAGGCTTTGTTGGAGCTCCTTGAAAAGAGCGACTGCCGAAAGCGCGACCTGAAAGGTAACGCCCAAAAATACGTAAATATAAGGCACAAAAAAAACTACTTTCTAAAATTAGAAAGTAGCTTTGTAAATTTTATAAGTAAACGGTTATTTTTTTGCTAAAAACGCGTCTACAGCTGAAGGATCCATAATAGATTCTACAAATGTATAAGCTCCTGTTTTTGGAGATTTTATCATTTTTATAGCTTTACTTAATCTTTTTGATCCTGTTTGTAACGATGCTACTGATTTCTTTGCCATTGTCTAAATGTTTTTAATCTATGTGCTCTGTTCTGAGTTCTAGATATTATAATTATTTAATTTCTTTGTGAACAGTCATTTTCTTTAAGATAGGATTGAATTTTTTAATTTCCATTCTATCTGGAGTGTTCTTTTTGTTCTTTGTTGTAATGTATCTAGAAGTACCTCTTTCTCCTGAAGCTTTATGCTCTGTACATTCTAAAATTACTTGAACTCTGTTTCCTTTTTTTGCCATCTGTATAAAATTTTAAATTGCTTGAGCTTATTTAGTTAAAAATCCGTTAGCTCTCGCTTCTTTTATAACTGCAGAAATTCCTTTCTTGTTAATATTTTTTAAAGCAGAAGCAGATACTTTTAAAGTAATCCATTTATCTTCTTCTGGAATGTAAAAACGCTTTGTCATTAAATTAGCGTCAAACTTTCTTTTAGTTCTATTTAAAGCGTGAGAAACGTTGTTCCCAACCATTGCTTTTTTACCTGTTAATTCACAAACTCTAGACATCTTTTCGACAGTTTTTTAGTGTTATCTCTAAACGAGGTGCAAATCTACAAATAATTATAATATTGAACAAAACTATTTTGCAAATTTTTACATCATTTCTTTCTGTAAAATTTCTAAAGATTTGCTAACGGTTCTATTAATTACTTTTTCTCTTGGTTGCCCAAAATTAAATTCGTGCACAATCTCTTTATTATCAGTAACTAACGCAATAAAAACGACTCCAACACTTTTATCTGTTATGTCTGTTGTTGGCCCAGCATTGCCTGTTACTGCAATTGCAAAATTTGTATTTAATTTAATTTTAGCTCTTTTAGCCATTTCTAAAGCAACTTCTTTACTTACAACTGTATGTTTTTTAATAGTTTCTGGTAATACACCTAACATATTTATTTTTGTTTCTGCAGCATATGCTACAATACTACCTTTATAATATGCAGACGAACCTGCAACTGAAACTAAATTTGCTGCTATTTTTCCACCTGTTATACTTTCTGCTGTACAAATTGTTTTATTATTCTTCTTTAAAAGCTCTCCTATTCTTTTCTCTAAAGAAGCATCATCATCTAAACCAGTAATAATTTCTGGTATTAATTTGTAAACAGCCTCAACTTTATTATTTAATTCGTTTTCTAAAATTTCTTTATGTGCTCCAATAACAGATAATCTTAAACGAACTTTACCAAAAGATGGTAAATAAGCTAACTTTATATAACTTGGTAAACTATTCTCGAAATCTTCTATTCTTTCTGCAATTGTACTTTCTCCTGCACCATAGGTCATAATTGTTTTATGAATGATAAATGGAAGTTTAAATTGCTTTTGAATTCTTGGTAAGACTTCTGAAGATATTAAACCTTTCATTTCATAAGGAACTCCTGGAAGCGACACAAAAACAGTGTTATTTTCGAAAAACCACATTCCTGGAGCTGTTCCATAATTGTTCATTAATAATGTAGCTTTAGATGGTAATTGCGCTTGAGTTCTTTGTATTTCTTTAAATGGATGATTTATTTTTTTGAATAAGCCTTTTATATGTGCTACAACTTCTGGATATTCTATAATTTTATCATCTTTAAAAAATTCTGCAATTGTTTTTTTTGTGATATCGTCTTTAGTGGGGCCTAAACCTCCTGTTATAATAACTATATCTACTCTTTCTTGCGCTTCTTTAAATGCGTTTAAAATATGCTGTTTATCATCTTGTATAGAAGTTATTTGATATACAGAAACGCCAATTTTATTTAATTGTTGACCAATCCATTGAGAGTTTGTGTCTACAATCTGACCAATTAAAATCTCATCTCCTATAGTTATTATTTCTGCTTTCATTTATTTCTATTTTCTTTTTGCAAATATAAGCACACATTGTGTAAGAATATAGTTTCTACCAAACTTGTAAAAAACAAAATCATACATCATCTCGTAATTATAATCATACTATTCTTACTTTTTACTTCAAAAGTTCTCAAAGAAACATCACTAAAAAATTCAGAAATTAAATTTAGTTATTATTTTTTTTTAAAGTATTACCTTTGCCGCTATTAAATTTTTTATTATGACAAAAAAATATTTCTTTTTAATAGTAACATTATTATTAAGTACAATATCAATAGCACAAGTAACTTGGACTTTTAACGACAATACAATTCAGGGTTGGACTGTTGCTAATCTAGATGTTGATACAACTCCAAATACACATATAAATTTAAAAACAAATACAGGTAACAATCCAAAGTTTTCACAAACTGCTGCTAGTGTAGATGCAGTTGCATTAAAGTTTGCGATTATAAAAATGCGTGTTGCTACTGGTGGACCAGATTTTTTACAAGTTAAATATGGCTCTAAATTCAGTGCTACAACTTTAACACCTGGAACTGGTAATTTTGAAACGTACGTGGTTAATATGACAAATGGCAATTGGACTGGAATACAAAACGATATCCAATTAGCTTTTAGAAAAAAAGACAACACAGCTAGTGGAGCTGCTTATACTAGTGACGACATAGATATTGATATTCAAGAAATTTCTTTTGTAGAAAACATTTTTGATGGCGCAACAGAACTTTATGTAGATTTAGAATCTGGTAATGATAATAGTTTTGGTACAAGTGCCTCACCACTTAAAACTATTAAATATGCCTTAAATACTGCTGCAGCAAATAACATCGCTAATGTTTATGTTAAAAGTGGCACCTACAATTTAACAAAATCAATAGAAATAACCGCTGCTGCTACAACACCAATTGTATTAAGCCCAGAACCAAATGGAACTGTTAAAATCAATACTATAGCACAAAAAGGTATTACTATTGATGGTGCAAAAAATATTGAAATTAAAGGTTTTGAATTAGATGGAAAATCTAACAATACAAATCATTGGGTTTTTGTATCTCAATATGTTTGGTTACCACAAAATACAACAGACGAAATTACAGGGTCTGGTATTGCTATTAGAGTCCAAAATGGAGAAGACATTAAGATTACTAACAATGTATTTCATGATTTTTACCAAAAAGCAATAAATATAGAAAACGGAAGATATTTAAAAATTGAAGGTAACATCATACATAATATTGGTTTAACCTCTTTAAGTGGTGGTCATGGTATTATGCGTCAACAAGGCTTTGGTAGTTTTGATGATGCTGATGATGTAAATAAATATCGTTGGGAAATTGACGGAAATTTAATATTTAATGTACACCAACGTATTTATTCTTGGGTACCAGCAAAAGGTTTTTTAAACATGACTTTAGATGAAGGAAAACCTATTTTAATTGATGAAACTCCTAAACATGATACAGGAATGAAAGCAAGAATTAACAATAATGTTGTTGCTTACGCAAAAATTGATGCAATTAGATTAAAGCCAACCAATAATTTAGAAGTAACAAATAACACTGTTTACACAAGAGGTCATCATGCAGATGGTATTACAGACACAGCAAACGGATTTGATGAAGCTAAATATGGAACTCCTTATTTAAATTTCCAAGCTAATAATAATGCCGTAGATGTTTACGACCAAAAACAAACGTACGAGTTAGGAGACGCTGATGGTTCAACAGGTAGTTCTTTTTCAGGTAATATTGCTGCATTTGGCACTGTTACAGCAACCCCAGCATCTGTTGCAACTGTACAAAACGCAACACTTTTTAAAAATCCAGAAAATGGAGATTTCTCTCTTTCTGATGCTTCATTATCTGGTGTAGGAATAGATCCTGCAGTATTAAGTAGCTTAATAGCCAGAGCAGATGATTTTAAAGTAACCGTTGAAAATGATAACTGGGAACACGAGCACAAAAAAATGATGCAAACGTTGCTTGATAATATTCCTGGTTTAGAAGATGGTGTTTCAGGCAACGAAACAAAATTCACAGATTCCGGAACCTATGGTGATTCAGATTTAGAAGATGGAAAAGGAAGAAAATCTTTATATTTTACTGTTAACGCAACTTGGTGGGCGGCTACTGATAAGCCTGATGACGGTTTTGATTTAGACAGAGTAGGAACTTACGCTGCTTACGATGGTAAATATGAAATTGTTGTACCAGAAGATTATAGTGATTGGTATGATAAAATTATTGTTGATCATAAAAGAGGCGGTACTGGAGGCACAACTTACGAAAGATTAAGATATGGAGAAAGTGTAATTCATCAAAATAAAATATTCCCTGACAATAATTTATATGTGGTAGAAATAGAAACTAACACAAAATATCATAAAACAGAAGCTAAAGGTTTCGATATTACTTTAGATGGAGATATCTTTTTCGATTTTAAATATATACCAGAAGGTTATGAGGTTTTCGATATTATGACGGCTGATAATATTACAACTGCCAACACTACAGGTGATCTATTTGATAATGTAAAATTTAAAGATTACACTGGTTCTTATGATTTAATAGTTGTTCCTGCAACAGCTACAGAACCTGCAAAACTGCGTTTAAAACTTACTAATATTGCAACTACAACTTGGACAGGTGGAGATGACACTAATGATTGGAATACAGCAGCAAATTGGGATACAAATGCGGTACCACCAACAACAAGCCATGTCGTTATTCCTTCAGGATTAAGTAAATATCCAACAACAAATGGAGATATTACTGTAAATTCAATAGAAATAAATTCTGGAGCAAGTTTTGTACTTGGAGGTGCAGTTACTGGAGAAGTAACTTATGAAAGAGATTTACCAACTACAGATTGGTATTTAGTAGCTTCTCCTGTTTCTGGAGAAACTATTAGTAATTTTAGAACTAATCATGATTTGGCACAAAACAATACAAAAACTATATTTGGTTTTGCACCTTTTTTAAATAATGGATCAACACCCTGGGATTATATTACCAGCAGCACAACTGGAAATATCGAAGAAGGAAAAGGATATTCTATGAAACTAAAAGAATCTAATTCTGTTCGTTTTACAGGAACAGCAAATTCTGCAAACTTAGATTTTGGTATAACTACAGGTGATAGAAATAATTTTAATCTTTTAGGAAATCCTTATACTGCATATTTGAATTCCAATACTTTTACAAATAATAATAGCACATTTCTTACTGAAAAAACTGTTTGGATTTGGAGTCAAGATAAATATAAAGCATATAACTCATTAAATTCTATTGAAATTGCACCTACCCAAGGTTTCTTTGTTGAAGCCTCTGGTAATAATGATGTAACTTTTAATATTGGTAATCAATCACACAATAATTCTTCAGATACTTTTATGAGGCAAACATCTGAAGAATATATAAATTTTGAATTATTTGTTGCGAATGACAAAACAACTGAATCTACTAAAGTTTTTTATGTTGAAGATAAAACTACTGGATTTGATAACGGTTATGATAGCAGCATATTTGGTGGAACAAGCTATGATTTTAGGTTATTCACAGAATTGGTATCTGACAATGATGGAAAAAAATTAGGTATTCAAGCCTTACCTAATTCAAATTATGAAAACATGGTTGTTCCAGTGGGTATAATTGCAGAAAATGGCGAAGAAATTACTTTTTCTGCCAACATAAACAATTTTCCAACAAATATTAATGTTTTTTTAGAAGATAGAACTAACAATATTTTTACTAATTTATCTGAAAGTAGTTATAAGACTACTTTAAATTCAGCTTCAAACGGAATTGGTCAATTCTATATTCATACAGGTCCTAGTACTTTAAGTATTAACAACATAAAGACTGTAAAAAACATAAACCTTTATAAATTAGACATCTCTACAATTAAAATTGTTGGTTTACCAGAAGGAAGAACATATTTTAAACTCTATAATACTTTAGGGAAAGAAGTTTTTTCTTCTACTTTTGAGTCTAATGGTGTTCATGAAATCTCTTTACCGGACTTTGCTAAAGGTTTATATATAGTAAAACTAAATACAGAAATTGGATTGGTAAGTAAAAAGGTATTTTTAGAATAATATTAATAATACGTAGTAAAAACTTCTAAGGAGTTTTTAAAATTTAAATATTAAAATCCTTCAAATTTTACAATTTGAAGGATTTCTTTTTTTAATTATTTTTACTTATTGTAGATAAATTTTTAAATTAAATATTGAAACTTTATTTCACTCTTATATTAAAAGCTTCTTTACCTTCAATTATTCCTTTTAAATTGTCATTTTCTACAACTTTACCAACTCCTGCTGGAGTTCCTGTAAAAATAATATCTCCTTTTTTTAATGTGAAGTATTGCGAAACATAAGAAATTAATTCATCTGTTTTCCAAAGCATTGCATTGGTATTTCCATCTTGTACTATTTCATCATTTTTGTACAGTTGAAATTTTAAGTTTTCTAAATCGAATTGTTCCTTCGGATAAAACTCACCAATAACTGCACTTCCATCAAATGCTTTTGCTTTTTCCCAAGGCAAACCTTTCTCCTTACACTTTGCTTGAACATCTCTTGCTGTGAAGTCGATTCCTAAACCAATTTCATCATAATATTTATGAGCAAATTTTGCATCTATATGTTTTCCTACTTTATTAATCTTCACCAAAACTTCAACTTCATAATGTACATCATCAGAAAAAGGTGGAATAAAAAATGGATTTTTTCTCGGTAAAATAGCAGAATCTGGTTTTAGAAAAACAACAGGGTTATCTGGTTTTTCGTTTGCCAATTCTTCTATATGTTTTGCGTAATTGCGCCCAATACAGATTATTTTCATAAAAATTACTCTCCTGCTTCTGGAAAAACAATGGCTCTATTTCCTGAAACAATTATTTGATTGTTTAAATGATTTTTAACAGCTCTTGCCAATACCAATTTTTCGATATCTGCACCAATTCTTTTTAAGGTTGTTGGCGTACTTTCATGAGTTACAGGTTTTACGTCTTGCTCAATAATTGGCCCTTCATCTAAATCTTCAGTAGCATAATGTGCAGTTGCTCCAATTAGCTTCACTCCTCTTTCATACGCTTTTTTATACGGATTTGCTCCTTGAAAAGCTGGTAAAAAAGAATGATGAATATTAATAATGCGTTCTGGATAATGGTTTATAAATTCTGATGACAAAATTTGCATATATCTTGCCATAATTACTAAATCTACATTATTAGAATCTAAAAGCTCTTTTACTTGTACCTCTTGTTCTAGTTTGGTTTCTTTAGTAACAGGTAAATAATAATAAGGAACATTAAACATCTCTGCAATATGCCTTAACTTATTATGATTACTGATAATCATTTTTACATTACAATCTAACCTACCTTCTTTTGCACGTTCTAACAAATCATATAAATTATGACTTGTATGCGAAACCATAATGGCAACATTTTGTTTTTTATCTCCGTAATTTACAGACCAATTAAACTGTAAAGGTGTTGCCAACTTTAAGAAATTCTTCTCTAAATCTTCTTTAGAGATAACAGTTCCTTCTGCATTTAAACGAACTCTCATAAAATATGTATCTTCTATAGAGTTAACGTATTGCTGACAACTTACAATATTGAATCCTTGTTCATAAAAAAAACTGGTTATTTTAGCTACCAATCCTTTTTGATCTGGACATTTTATTAAAAAAGTTACTATTTGTGATTTCATTCTAATTAATTATGAATTACCAATTTATAATTACGAATTCTGACAATTCGTAATTTTTCTTTTTAAAATTAATAATTGTCTATGGTATCCATTTTTTAGGAAAATTAGGCTTTCTCTTTTCAAGAAAAGCATCTCTTCCTTCTTTTGCTTCATCTGTCATGTAAGCAAGTCTTGTTGCTTCACCTGCAAAAACTTGTTGCCCAACCATTCCATCATCTGTTAAATTCATAGCAAATTTCAACATTTTTATAGAAGTCGGGCTTTTTTCTAAAATTTCTTGCGCCCATTCAAAAGCTGTACTCTCTAATTCTTCATGAGGAATAACTGCATTTACCATTCCCATTTCATAAGCTTCTTGAGCTGAATAATTTCTTCCTAAAAAGAAAATTTCTCTCGCTCTTTTTTGTCCAACCATTTTAGCCAAATAAGCAGAACCATAACCACCATCAAAAGAAGTTACATCTGCATCTGTTTGCTTAAAAATAGCGTGTTCTTTAGAAGCTAACGTTAAATCGCAAACCACATGTAAACTGTGTCCGCCACCAACTGCCCAACCAGGAACAACGCAAATAACTGCTTTTGGCATAAAACGTATTAATCTTTGAACTTCTAAAATATTTAACCTGTGATAACCATCTTCACCAACATAACCTTGGTGACCTCTTGCTTTTTGGTCTCCACCAGAACAGAAAGAATATACTCCGTCTTTTGTACTTGGTCCTTCTGCAGACAATAAAACCACACCAATATTTACATCTTCTCCAGCATCATAAAAAGCATCGTATAATTCTTTTGTAGTTTTTGGTCTGAAAGCATTTCTAACATTTGGTCTGTTAAAAGCTATTCTTGCAACACCATTACATTTTTTATAAGTAATATCTTCATACTCTTTAACAGTTTTCCATTCGGGTTGTATCATATTTTTGTATTTTAGACGTTCTTTAATAGAGAAATAAAATAATTGTTTACAAAAATAAACATTCTATATGATGATTAAGAAATCGATAACATTAATATTTATACTTTTTTGTTTTTTAGGTTATTCACAAAAAATAATTGATAAAAACATTGAGTCTGACATACTTGAAACGACAAGGAATTTAAAAATTTATCTTCCTCAAGGATATGAAAAAGACAGTGTTAAAAATTATCCTTTGGCGGTAGTTTTTGACGCAGAGTATTTATTTGATGCGTACGTGGGTAACTCTGTGCTTTTTGCAGCTAAAGACAAAGCACCCAAACAAATAATTGTTGGTGTTTCTATGGGAAAAACTAGAAAAAAAGACACTTATTTTGATATAAATACGGGGAATTTAACTGCTGAAAACAACGCTTTTTATCAGTTTATTAGAGATGAAGTTATTTTTTACATGGAAAGTAATTACAGAACTTCTCCTTTTATCTCTTTAGTTGGCGAAGGAACTTCTGCAAATTTAATTACACATTATTTAAGAGAAGACAAACCTTTTATAAACACTTATATCTGTATTAATCCAACTTTTTCAGATTTTGTAGGACAACAATTTCAATCTTACAATTTGCAAAAATTCTTAAAAGAAGACAACACATTTTACCTTTACACAAATAATTCTACTTCCTTTTCATCAAAAAAGCAAACACAAATTGGTGAATTACAAAGAGGACTTGCTTCATTAGAATTAAAAAATTTTAATGTTGTAAACGACACTATTACAACAGCTAGCAGCATTTCTGCAATTAGCGAAGCAATACCAAGAGCTTTAACAAAAGTCTTTGAAATTTACTCTTCCATTTCTAAAGAGGAATTTGATAAAAACATTAAAGACCTTTCTCCTATAGACGCGATTGCTTATTTAGAAAACAAATATTTAGAAATTGAATTTCTTTTTGGAAGTGATTTAGGAATTAGAGAAAGAGATATTTATGCCGTAGAAAAAATTGTAATCGAAAAAGAGAATGGAGATCAATTACGTGAATTTGGTAAAATGATTTTAAAACTTTTTCCAACTTCTCCTTTAGGTGATTATTATCTTGGAAGGTATTATGAAAGCGGAAAACAAACTAAAAAAGCATTAAAATATTATAAAATTGGTTACGGAAAAATGGATCCTTCTGACCCAAATTCCGATAAATTTTATGAAAACATTTTAAGATTAGGTGGACAGTAAATTAATTATTTTTTGAAGGAATTCTCCAAGTAATTCCTGCTCCAGTAAAAAAACCATTGCTTTCTCCTATTAAAAAATCTAGTTGAAAATTATTGTTCACAAGATAATAGACGCCAGAATCAAGATTAAATTGAAAATCACCCTTTAAAAAGGTTCCAAAAGGTTCTAGAAAAACACCCACTTTTTCATTTAAGACATAAGATAAATTAAAAATATAAATTCCGTTATTTAGTGCAAAATCTTCATTAAAGTTAAGTCCTAAATTTATAGTATAAGAAAGGTTTTCAGAAAAAGAACTTCCTAAAATATAAGTTATTTGAGAACTTTTATTAGTTGCACCAACATCATAAGAAAACTGTAAACTAGATTTTAAATTAGCTTCTGGATTGCTGTTTAAAACATACCTTGCTCCCAATGTTAGAGATTCTAAATCACTAGCAAATTCATTTCCAGATAAAATAATTCCTGAATTTAATTCGAATCTTTCTGAAAGACCATATCTAAAAAATGAACTAGGATAAAAATCTGAAGAACTTTCAAAATAATCAATTCCTGCCTGAATTTGAAAAACTTTTTTTCCAACAACGCTAGAAGACAATGCTTGACCAGGCCTATCTGAAGACAAGGTTTCTGTAAATTGAGCATTCGCAAACGCTGAACTCAAAATGAAAATTCCTAATAACAACTTTTTCATAATAACTTATTTTACAAGCTCTATTCTGTCTTCTTTTATTACAATTAATTTTTGTTTGTATAAATTTCCAACAGCTTTTTTAAATGCTTTTTTGCTCATTTTCATATGAAAACGAATAGAATCTGGCGAACTTTTATCTGTCAACAATAAAAAACCCTCTCTACTGTCTTTTAATTTTGTCAGTACTTTATCAACATCAGAATCAATAACATTTCTAAAACCTTGTGGACGAAGAGAAACATCTACTTTACCATCTTCTCTAATTTGTTTTATGTACCCAACAACTTCCATGTTTTCTTCCAATTCTTGGAAAACCTCACTCCTAAAAAGTAAGCCATCAAATTCTTCATTAATTAAAACAGTGTAACCTAAACCAGTTTCAGTTTCAATAACTAAATTTACTTTATCTCCTTCTTTAAAATCATAATCATGTTCTTGATAATCATTTTCATTTTCTTGTGAATTGTTTTCAAATTCTTCAGAATTGTTTTCTTCTTCGTGTAAACTCATTATTTTATATATTTAAAATATTCTTTTAAAATTAAATCATTTTCTTCACTTGGCGTAAAGATTTCTAATATTTTTGGTTTTTCTGATGTTTCAAAAAATCCATCCAATCCTTTTTCTACACTTTCTTTTGAATCTGCTTTTACATATTCAAAATTATACATTTTAGATAAATGTTCTGCCGTTAAATTATGTGGTGTTTCAAAATACTGGTGTGCATTTGTAGTTCTTGGGCCAGGAATTATTTTAAAAATTCCTCCACCAGAATTATTAATTAAAATAATTCTAAAATTCTTTGGAATGTTATTATTCCAAAGTGCATTAGAATCATAGAAAAAACTTAAATCCCCAGTAATAAAAACAGTTGGGTTTTTATTCGCAAAAGCAGCGCCAATTGCTGTACTTGTGCTTCCATCTATTCCACTTGTTCCTCTATTACAAAAAACTGTAAATGAATCTTTTATTGTAAAAAGTTGCGCATATCTAATAATAGAACTGTTGCTAATTTGTAACTGACTATTATTTGGAATACTTTCTAAAATCTGCTCAAAAACTTTAAAATCTGAATGTTTGGTTTCTGCTAAAAATTGTTGATGTTTTTCGCGTTTTTCATCACGAATTTGCAACCATTTTTGCTGATAATTACTTTTTTTATTTCTGATAATTTTATTAAAGTTTAAAAAGAAATCTACCGGTTTTGTTTGTATAAATTCTGACAAACAAAAGAACGTATTTGTAGCTTTTTTTTCGTCTATATTCCAATGATGCTTTGGCTGATAATATCTTAAAAACTGTTTTATTTTTTTAGAGACTATCATTCCTCCAAAAGTTATCAATACACCTGGTTTTAAATCATAAAATTGATTTTCATCCAAAGAAAAAATTAATTGATCTATTGAATCTATAGCTTTCTTATGATGTAAATTAGAAGTTGTTTCTGTTAAAATTAATACAGAATCATCTTCTGCATATAAATCCATTAATTTGTGTAAATCATCATTTGGGTAATTAACACCAACTAAGATCATTTTTTTATCAGAAGTATTCCAAATCCCGGCTAATTCTTCATAATTTATATGAGAATTATCCAATGAACTCATAGAAATATGTGGAAAGTGAAATTCTTCCATTTTTTCTACAGTTTCATACAAAGGCTCATCAAAAGGAACATTTACATGAACAGGACCTTGTTGTGAAATTGAAATTTGTAAAGCTTCGCCAATTAATTGCGCGTTTCTTGTTTTAAATTTCGGGTTTTCAATCAAATTCGCAGAAAACAAGATATGATTTTCAAAAACGTTTTCTTGTCTAATTGTTTGTCCATCACCAATATCAATTAGGTGTTTTGGTCTGTCCGCAGAAATTACAACTAAAGGAATATTACTATAAAAAGCTTCAGCAATAGCTGGATAATAATTTAATAAAGCAGAACCAGAAGTACATAAAACTGCGATTGGTTTTTTAGTTTGTTGCGCGATTCCTAAAGCAAAAAAAGCTGCACAACGCTCATCTACAACACTTAACGTTTCAATTTCTGAATGATTGGAAAAACCAACAGTTAAAGGTGCATTTCGTGAACCTGGAGAAATTACAATAGTGCCAACATTAAATTGTTGACATGCAGAAATTACAAGTTGAGCGAGTTCTTTTTTTGGATACATCAATATAGGTTACAAAGTAGCAAAGTTACAAAGTCAAAAAGTTATTAACCACAAAAAAATCAGAAAGTAAAAAATAACTTTTCTACTTTCTGATTTTATTATAAAAACCAACAGAGTTGATTAGTTCCCTTTCTTATAATCTGCCAAAAATTGAGCCAAACCACTATCTGTTAAAGGGTGTTTTAACAAGCCTTCAATTGCACTTAAAGGACCAGTCATTACGTCTGAACCTAATTTTGCACAATTAATAATATGCATTGTATTACGCACAGAAGCTGCTAAAATTTGAGTTTCGAAATTATAATTATCATAAATCAAACGAATTTCTGAAATTAAATTCATTCCGTCTGTAGAAATATCATCTAAACGACCAAGAAAAGGAGAAACATAAGTTGCACCCGCTTTTGCTGCTAATAAGGCTTGCCCTGCAGAAAACACTAAAGTTACATTTGTTTTAATTCCTTTAGAAGAAAAATATTTACACGCTTTTACACCATCTTTTATCATTGGTAATTTTACCACAATTTGCGGATTTAAAGCAGCTAAAGCTTCACCTTCTCTAACCATTCCATCGAAATCTGTAGAAATAACTTCCGCAGAAACATCACCATCTACCAACTCACAAATTGCTTTGTAATGGTTAATAATGTTTGTTTCACCAGTAATACCCTCTTTTGCCATTAAAGATGGGTTTGTAGTAACTCCGTCTAAAATTCCTAAAGCTTGCGCTTCTTTAATTTGATCTAAATTTGCTGTGTCAATAAAAAATTTCATGTGTATTTATTTAGTTGTGATTTTATAATTTATAATGATTCATTAGTATTTTCTCAAACCAAGTATCTGGTAAAACTCGTTTTAAAACTATAGAAAACTTTTCTAAAAACCCACCCACTTTGTAATGTATTTTTGGGTTTTTAGTATTGATTATTTCGTAAACTTTTTTTGCCATTTCAATTGGATTTTTCCCTGTATCTACATGGGCATCCATTAAATCTAAATTAGCTTTGTAATTTTCTTTATATGCAGAGTCTTCAAAAATCGGTGTATGGTATCTTCTTGAAATAATATCAGTAGCAAAATCTCCAGGAGCAACATTTACAATGTTTATTCCAAATCTCTTAACTTCCATTCTTGTAGCTTCAGTTACCAATTCTAAAGCTCCTTTAGACGAAGAATAGATTCCTCTAAAAGGTAAACCCATATAACCAGCAATAGATGTAGTATTTACAATTACACCATATTTCTGTTTACGCATATGCGGTAAAACTGTTTTAATTACATCTATAGCACCAAAAAAGTTTGTATTAAATGCATTTCGCATTTCTTCTGTTGGTGTATCTTCTATAGATCCAGTTATTCCAATTCCTGCATTATTTACTAAAACATCTATTTTCGATTCTTTTTTTATAATAAAATCGACAGCAGTTTTTATTGTTTCAATTTTTAAAACATCTAATGCAATTAATTCAAAAGAAAAGGTTTCTTGATTTTTTGGACTTCTACTAGTTCCATAAACTTTATACCCTTTTTCAGATAAAAAAGTAGCAATTGCTTTTCCAATTCCAGAAGAAGCACCAGTAACTAAAACAACTTTAGACATAAAATATTAAAAAATAGAAGTTTTACAAAATTAAAAAATCCTATTTAATCTTTTAATTTTTAATCTTTTAATTCGTTTGCAAATATCTTAAAAGTAAATGAAGAAATCTAAAATTTAACGAGGTAAATTTAGGAAGTTATGCCGAAACTTTAAGGCATAAAAAATGGCAAGCTATCTACATCACACTGCTACAACCTAATACCTTTGCTGCGTTCCCGCCCTGGAGGATTCAAAGGGAGCTAGTTGTGTAGGACTTGCCGATGCAAATTTACAACACATTTTTCTTATGGCAATAAAAAAAATATCAAAATTTCTGTAACATTTTTAAAACTTTGATTACTAATTAATTGTTTAGATAGTTTACAAACTTTATAAATATTAAAAACTATCTAAATGAAATCAATATATTTGTAACACTAACTAAATTTCAAACACAAATGGAAAATCAAACAAATAGTAAAAGTTTTATTGTAAACAACGGATTAATATTAGGTGTAGCTAGTATAATTTTATCTCTTGTTATGTTCGCTACAGGTAACCATTTAGACCCACATTGGTCTACTTCTGTGGTTTCTGCAGCTTTATTTATTGGATTAATTATATACGGCACAAAACAGTTCAAAGCAGCTAATGGTGGTTTTATGTCTTGGGGACAAGGAGTAAAAATTGGTGTTGGTATTGCTATTTTAGCAGGCTTAATAGTTGTTGTTTACAACTATATTTTCATGAATTTTATTGAACCAGATTTTATGAATCAAATGATGGAAATTCAAAATCAAAAATTTTTAGATCAAGGTATGACTGAAGAGCAAATTGAAGCTGCTAATGAAATGGGGAAATCTTTTCAATCTCCTGGAATAATGGCTGCAATGGGTATAATTGGTTATGCAATTGGTGGTTTTATTGTAGCTGCAATAACTTCGGCAATTATGAAAAAATCTGAAGAAGAAACTTATTAAAATTAGGTTAAAGTTTATTGTTTTTAGGTAAGTTTTATAAATAAAAGTACCTTTGCTAACCAACAAGACTTACAATTTTAAAATATGGATATTTCGGTAGTAATACCACTTCTTAATGAAGAAGAATCTTTACAAGAATTACACGATTGGATTGCAAAAGTTATGCAATCCAATCGTTATTTATATGAAATTATTTTTATTGATGATGGTAGTTCTGATACTTCTTGGAACGTAATTGAGAAACTATCTGAAGAAAACAAATCTGTTAAAGGAATTCGTTTTCAAAAAAATTACGGTAAATCTCAAGCATTAGACGCAGGATTTGAACTTGCTAAAGGTGATGTAGTTATTACTATGGATGCAGATTTACAAGATAATCCTGATGAAATTCCAGAGTTATATGATCTTATTATTAAAGATGATTTCGATTTAATTTCTGGTTGGAAAAAGAAACGTTATGACAATGTCATTACAAAAAATATTCCCTCAAAACTATTTAATGCAGCAGCAAGAAAAACTTCTGGATTAAAATTACACGATTTTAATTGCGGCCTAAAAGCCTATAAAAATGAAGTAATTAAGACTGTTAAAGTTAGTGGTGAAATGCACAGATATATTCCTGTTTTGGCAAAAAACGAAGGTTTTACTAAAATTGGCGAAAAAGTTGTGCAACATCAAGCAAGAAAATACGGAGTTACAAAATTTGGAATGGACAGATTTGTAAACGGATTTCTTGATTTAATTACGATTTCCTTTTTATCAAAATTTGGTAAACGGCCAATGCACTTTTTTGGTTTATGGGGAACTTTTATGTTCTTATTTGGAACTACAAGTGCTTTTTATATTGGTGTTTATAAACTTTACAAGGTCTACAATGGTATTAAAACCATATTAGTTACTGACAATCCTTGGTTTTACATAGCATTAACTTCTATGATTTTGGGAACTCTATTATTTTTAGCAGGTTTTATTGGCGAATTAATAATTAAGACCAAAAGCAACGAAAAACACTATTCTATTAAAGAAAAACTCAATTTCTAATCTGTATATTTGTATTATATTAAGTCCTAAAAATCAACTAAAATGAGCAAAATTCTAGACAAAGCAAAACAGTGGTTAACTGCTACTTTCGATACTGAAACTCAACAAGAAATTCAGCAATTAATAGAAACTAATTCTTCAGATTTAGACGACAGATTCTACAAAGACATGGAGTTTGGTACTGGTGGAATGCGTGGTATAATGGGTGCAGGAACTAATAGAATTAACAAGTATACTTTAGGTAGAGCAACACAAGGTTTATCTAATTACTTAATAGAAAATGTAAAAAAAGAACAATTAAAAGTAGTAATTGCTTATGATTGTAGACATAATAGTAAAAAGTTTGCGAAAACTGTAGCAGACGTTTTTTCTGCAAATAATATAAAAGTATTTCTTTTTGAAGATTTAAGAGCTACTCCAGAATTATCTTTTGCGGTAAAACATTTAGGATGTGATGCTGGTATTGTTTTAACAGCTTCTCATAATCCGCCAGAATATAATGGTTACAAGGTTTATTGGGCAGATGGTGGACAAATTGTACCTCCTCATGATAGTGGAATTATTGGGAATGTAAATACTTTAGAATTTTCTGAAATTAAATTTAATGCAAATGAAGATTTAATTGAAATTATAGGTAAAGATGTTGATGATGCCTTTATTGAAGCTTCAGTAAAAAATGGAAAAATTTCTAACCAAGTAGACCGAAAGAATTTAAAAATAGTTTTTACATCTTTGCACGGAACTTCTATTGTTTCTGTGCCAGATGCCTTAGCAAAAGCTGGTTATACAGATGTACATATTGTTGAAGAACAGAGAGAACCTAATGGAGATTTCCCAACAGTAAAATCACCAAACCCAGAAGAACCAGAAGCTTTAAAAATGGCAACTGATTTAGCTAATAAAATAGATGCTGATATTGTTATTGGAACAGACCCAGATTGCGATAGATTAGGTGTGGCAGTTAGAGATTTAGATGGTAACATGAAGTTGATGAATGGGAACCAAACCATGGTTGTTATGACTGAATTTCTATTAAAAAAATGGAAAGAAGAAGGCAAAATTAACGGAAATCAGTTTGTGGGTTCAACTATTGTTTCTACAGAATTAGTAAATCAAGTTGCAGCAAGTTATGGTGTAGAAACAAATGTTGCTTTAACTGGTTTTAAATGGATTGCTAAAATGATTAGAGACAACCCTAGTAAAGACTTTATTGGTGGTGGTGAAGAAAGTTTTGGTTATATGGTTGGTGATTTTGTTAGAGATAAAGATGCTGTTACAGCAACTTTATTAGCATGTGAGGTTGCTGCGTTAGCCAAACAAAACGGAAGTTCTTTTTATGAAGAATTACTAAACATTTATGTTAGAAACAATTTTTACAAAGAACATTTAATTTCTATTACCAAAAAAGGTATGGATGGTGCTGCAGAAATTCAGCAAATGTTAAGCGACATGAGAAGCAACCCCGTTTTAGAAATTGATGGTGAAAAAGTGGCAACACTTTCAGATTATGATTCTTCAATTCAAAAAAACTTAATTACTGTAAAAGAAACTGCAATAGATTTACCAAAATCTAACGTGTTAATTTATCAGACAGAAAACGGAACTAGAGTTGCCGCAAGACCAAGTGGAACAGAACCAAAAATAAAATTTTATTTTAGTGTAAATGCACCTTTAGATAAAATAGAAAATGCGGAAAAAGTAGAAGCTGAATTAGATGCTAAAATTCAGAGAATTATAAAAGAAATGAAACTTAATTAATGGGTTATTTTAAAGACATTTTAAAATACGAGAAAAAATATAGAAAGTTTACGGTTCTAAATATTGTATTTAATATTTTTTACGCTCTTTTTAATGTCTTATCTGTTTTAGCTTTTATACCTGTTTTAGGTATTCTTTTTGGTACTGATAAAAAAATTACCAGTAAACCAAGTTATGAAGGAATTACAAAAATAGGTACGTATTTAAAAGAAAGTTTTTATCATTTTATATCTGAAAAAATAGACACTGAAGGTGATGTAAAAACACTTGTTTTTATCTGTCTTTTAGCCTTGTCTTTATTCTTTCTTAAAAACTTATTTCGATATTTAGCTTCTTATGTAATTACATTTTCAAGAACTGGTATTGTTAAAGATTTAAGAGACAAATTGTACAAAAAAATTGTAGAGTTACCTGTCTCCTATTTTACAGAAAAAAGAAAAGGAGATATTATAGCACGTATGACATCTGATGTACAAGAAGTTGAAAATTCTATTTTAACCTCTATAGAAGTCATAGTAAGAGAACCTCTTACAGTTATAATTTCGATATCAATTATGCTTTTTATGAGTGTAAAACTGACACTATTTGTGTTTGTTTTATTACCAGTTTCTGGTTTTATTATTTCTTTTATTAGTAAAAAATTAAAAGCAAACTCTATAAAAGCGCAAAAAGAAACAGGTAATTTTTTATCTTTTATTGAAGAAACTTTAACTGGTTTAAGAATTATTAAAGGTTTTAATGCAGAAAAAGTAATTGAAAACAAATTTAATAACTCAACTTTAAATTTCAAACAATTGATGACTAGTGTTTTTCACAGACAAACATTAGCGTCACCTATGAGTGAGTTTTTGGGTTCTGCAACAATTATAGCCATACTTTGGTATGGAGGAACAGAAGTTTTATCTAATACTAGCGCCTTACAACCAGATGAATTTTTTGGATATATTGTATTGTTTTACACAGTTTTAAATCCAATAAAATTAATTACAACTACATTTTATAATATTCAGAAAGGAGAAGCTTCTGCAGAAAGAATAATGCAGGTACTAAATACAGAAAACAGTATTAAAGACAAACCAAATGCAATTGTAAAAGAAGATTTCGAAAATGAAATCGAGTTTAAAAATATTTCTTTTAAATATAAAAAAGAGTATGTCTTAAAAGATTTTTCTTTAACTATTAAAAAGGGTGAAACTGTTGCTTTAGTTGGCCAGTCTGGTAGTGGAAAATCTACTCTTGCAAACCTTATTACTCGTTTTTACGATGTTAATAAAGGAGAAGTTTTTATTGATGGTTTGAATATTAAAGACATTACAAAAAAATCTCTCCGAGATTTAATGGGTATTGTTTCTCAAGATTCTATTTTGTTTAATGATACAATTGCAAACAATATTAAATTGGGTACACAAAATGCAAGTAATAAAGCTATTTTAGAAGCTTCAGAAATTGCCAATGCCAATGAGTTTATACAGAATTTACCAGAAAAATTCGACACTAACATTGGTGATAGTGGTGGTACACTTTCTGGAGGGCAAAAACAACGTTTATCTATTGCTAGAGCTGTTTTAAAAAACCCACCAATTATGATTTTAGATGAAGCTACTTCCGCTTTAGATACAGAATCAGAACAATTAGTTCAAGTTGCATTAGAAAAGATGATGCAAAATAGAACATCTTTAGTTATTGCCCATAGGTTGTCTACAATACAAAAAGCAGATAAAATTGTGGTAATGAAAAAAGGAAAAATTGTAGAACAAGGTAAGCATGAAGAACTTCTTGCAAAGAAAGGCGAATATTTTAAATTAGTTACTATGCAGAGTTTAGCATAAAACAATAACTGAATATCAATCAAAAAAACTATTTAATACTTCTTTAAAGTGAAGTTTAAATAGTTTTTTTTTTAAAAGCAACTGGGAAGTCAAAATCAATTAAACTTAAATTGACACTAGTTAATCTCTCTTTTTAAATTATTTATTTCTCAAATATAGTTTTAGATAGTTTGTGCTAAAAGAAAAAGCTCAAAGGTTTAGAACCTTTGAGCTTTTATTATTTAAAATAAGACTATTTATATTTTAGTCAAAATCTTTTCTAGTATTAACTTTAGCATATTGTGCATTTAACACAACTTTTCCAGAAGCATCTACTAACATTGCAATTACTGCTGTATTATTTACGTTAGCAATACCTACAAAACCTAAATTAACATTAAATGATGTATGGTGAATTCCCGTAGTTGAATCAGTAGGATCTCCCAAAACATCTGTTGCTGCATATCTTAAAACATGGTTATGCTCGAAACCAACAATAGGATCTGCTCCTGCATAATAACTTGTATAGTTAGCTTGATTATAAATAATTTTATCCTCTAAAACAAAAACAACCAATTTTGTTCCTGATAAGTTTTGAGTAAAACCTGTACTTACAACAATATCCATAAAATCTCCAGTTAACATAGAGTTTATTGCTAAACCAGCATTTGCATTTCCGCTAGCTTGATTTACTGCTTCATCTATATTACTTGGTTCAGGATAAGTCCAAACAGAACCTCTATTTACATAAGCAGTTGGAAAACTATTTACACCAAAAGCACTTCTTAAAGCTCTAGAAGCATCATTCTCCATAGGCTCATTATTTGCCACGTGTGCTGCAACTGTAAAAACTTTATCTGTTTGCGCTTCTACCAAACTTACGGCATGAGAAACTCTAGGACACCATCCACACCAAGTTCCTGTATAGTCTTCAATAATTGCTTTTTTAGTATATGTTGTTGGCGTAGATACTTGAGATACTTGAATAACGATTTCATTACTAGTAACATTGTTATAAACCGCTTTAGCTTTAACATCACCTACTTTATCTGCAATGTATTTGTTTCCTGTAATTACTTTTCCATCAACAGAAAAATCACTATCTGAAGTTTTATCTAATTTAGAACCATCACTTAAAGTTGCTTCTGCATTAAAAGTTATAATATCTCCAGCAGTAGCCGAAGACACATCTGATGTAATTGTTACTGAAGAAACCGTTACAACATTATTAACTGTAATTGTTAATTCGTTACTAGTTAAACTATTAAAAGTTGCAACTACTTTAAAAACACCGTGTGTAGAAGGAGTATAAGTACTTCCTGAAATTGCTGTTCCATCAACTTTTAAAGCTGCTTGCGAAGTTACATTTGTATTTTGATTCGTTTTAACTGTAAAACTAACTGTTCCTCCTACATCAAAAACAGATTTGTCAGATGTTAATGTAATTGAAGTTGGTGGTGTTTCTTCTCCTCCAGAACCTGATCCACTTCCAGAACCACTTCCAGAACCCGAACCACCTGGATCACTTTCAGATGATGAACAAGACATAATAAATACGGCTGCTAAAAGAGTAATAAAATTAAATAATTTAGTTGTTTTCATAGATTGAATTGTTTGAGTTTTATAAATTTTCGCTAAAGATAGTATATTTTTCTTCGCTAAAAACCATTTTTTTTATTGAATAGTATATATTTGTCGCAAATTTTTAACAAATATTCATAATTATGAGAAAATTCTTAACTGTCATTTGTGTAATAATTTCTAGCTCTATTTATTCGCAAAAAACAATACCAAACGTAAATTTAAAAACTTTAGATGGTAAATCTGTAAATATAGAAGATGAAGTTTCTAAAGATAAAATTACTGTATTAAGTTTTTGGGCAACTTGGTGCGTACCATGTATTAATGAATTAGATATTATTAGTGAAGTTTACGAAGATTGGCAAGATGAAACTGAAGTAGAAATCATTGCTATTTCTATTGATGATGCTAGGACTCAAAAAAGAGTAAAACCATTAATAAATGGAAAAGATTGGGACTATAAAATTCTAATTGATAAAAACCAAGAATTAAAAAGAGCTTTAAATATATCTGTAATTCCGCATGTAATTATATTAAAGGGATCTGAAATTTTATATAGACATACAGGTTACGCTCCAGGAGCAGAAAACGAACTTTATAAAAAAATTAAAGAATTCTCTAAATAATTTTCACAAATTCAAATTATGAAAAAAATACTATTATTTACTGTTTTATTAATTTCAGCAATATCTTTTGCACAAGAAAATAGTTTTTTCTCTGTTGGTTTTGAGTCTAATTCTCAATATTATTTAGATGACGAAAAAACAGGAGATTTCTTGTTCCCAGAAAGATTTAGATCTAATAATTATCTAAAGGTAGATTATGGAATAAATGACTTTTATTTTGGTGTACAGCTAGAAAGTTATGAACCTATGGCATTACTTAATTATTCGCCTGGTTTTAATAAAACTAACCTTGGTCTTTATTTTGCTGGTTACAAAACCGAAAAATTAGATATTACTTTAGGTCATTTTTATGAACAGTTTGGTAACGGTTTAATTTTAAGGTCTTGGGAAGATCGACAAATTGGTATTAATAATGCTTTAAGAGGAGCAAGAGTAAAATATAGTCCAACAGATTTTATTCATTTTACTGGTTTGTATGGTAAACAAAGAATTGGTTTTGGAGTTTCTGATGGAGATATTTATGGTTTCAACTCAAATATTAATTTAACATCTTTTTTAAAATCAGAAAACTCTACATTAAATGTAGGCTTTAGTTATGTTGGTCGTTCGCAAGAAAAAGAACCTTCTAATTTCGAATACAACAAACTAACAAACTTATTTTCTTCTCGTTTAGAATTTTCTAAAAACAACTTTTATGTAAATACAGAAATGGTTTCTAAAAGTAAAGATGCTGTAATTCTTGTAAACCAAATTAAAAACGCAAAAAAAGGAAATGCCTTTTTAGTTAATTTTGGTTATTCTGAAAAAGGATTAGGAATAGATGCTACATTTAGAAGGATGGAAAACATGAACATTTATTCAGAAAGAGAAGCTTCTGGAAATGTTTTTAATGAAGCAATTGTAAACTACTTACCCGCATTAACAAAACAACACGATTATTTATTAACTAATATTTATGTGTATCAGGCACAACCCCAAGTTTCTTTTCAAGATCCTAGTCTAATTAAATCTGGAGAAATTGGCGGACAAATAGACGTTTTTTATAAAATTAAAAAAGGGACTTTTTTAGGAGGTAAATATGGTACAAAACTAGCCGTAAATACTTCTTTTTGGTATGGTTTAAAAGGTGAAAATGATTTTCAAAATTTCGATTTCGACAATGAATTTCTTGGTTTTGGAGAGAAGTATTTTTCTGATGTAAGTTTAGAAATTAGAAAAAAATGGAACAAAAGCTGGAATTCTATTTTTTACTTTGTAAACCAGTCTTACAATAAAAGGTATATTGAAGAAACAAACGGAAAAATAAATGCCAATATTGTAGTTGCTGAATCAACTTACAGAATGGGTAATGGAAAATCTTTACGTTTTGAAGCACAACATTTATCTACAGATGATGATAAAAAGAATTGGGTTGGTGCTACTGTAGAATTTAATATTACTCCAAGATTGGGTGTTTATGTAAACGATATTTATAATTATGGAAATGATGTAGCATCTAAACAAATACACTACTACAACGTTGGTGGAAGTTATTCTGTTGGCGCACATAGATTTGCTGTAAATTACGGAAGACAAAGAGGTGGACTCGTTTGTGTTGGTGGTGTTTGTAGATTTGTGCCAGAAAGTACAGGAATTTCTGCAAATATTATTATGTCTTTTTAAAACATAAAATTCTCAATAAAAAAATCCATAATTAAATATTTAATTATGGATTTTTTTATTATTTTTTTAAACCTAAAGATTCTCCTTTTTCAATCATAAAATCATAAGAAGCTTTGTGTTCATTAGGTATTTCACCTTCTAAAATTGCTTCTTTTATAGCTTCTTTAATTTGTCCTATTTCTCTACAAGGTTTTAAATTAAAAGCTTCCATAATTTCTTCTCCTGTAATTGGAGGTTGAAAATTTCTAACTCTATCTCTCTCTTCTACTTCTTTAATTTTTTCTCTTACTTGCTCAAAATTCTGATGATATCTTTTAAATTTCTTCGGGTTTTTAGTAGTAATATCTGCTTCACAAAGTGTCATTAAAGAATCTATATCTTCACCAGCATCAAAAACTAAACGTCTTACAGCAGCATCTGTAACATCACTTGCTAATACAATGGGTCTAGAACTTAAAAGAACCATTTTCTGAACAAACTTCATCTTATTATTCAAAGGCATTTTTAACCTTTTAAATAATTTATATACCATTTTAGAACCAACAAATTCGTGTGAGTGGAAAGTCCATCCAACTTTTTTGTCAAACCTTTTTGTAGGTGCTTTTCCAATATCGTGTAACAAAGCTGCCCATCTTAACCAAACATCATTAGTGTTTTCAGAAATATTGTCTACAACTTCTAATGTATGATAAAAATTATCTTTATGCTTTTGTCCTTCTACTTCCTCTACTCCTTTTAAAGCTATTAATTCTGGTAAAATCTGCTTTAATAAATTTGTTTTTTCTAATAACAAAAATCCAATAGAAGGTTTTACTGATGACATTATTTTGTTCAATTCATCAACTATTCTTTCTCTCGTTATAATTTTTAGTCTTGCAGCATTTTTTGAAATTGCAGAGAGTGAATTTTCTTCAATTTTAAAGTTTAATTGTGTTGCAAATCTAATTGCACGCATCATTCTTAAAGGATCATCTGAATAAGTAATATCTGGTTCTAGAGGAGTTCTAATTATTTTGCTTTCTAAATCTTCAATCCCTTCAAATGGATCTAATAATTCTCCAAAACTATCTTCATTTAAACTTAACGCTAACGCATTTATAGTAAAATCTCTTCTGTTTTGGTCGTCTTTTAAACTACCCTCAGTAACTTCTGGGTTTCTACTTTCTTCAGAATACGATTCTTTTCTTGCGCCAACAAACTCAATTTCAACATCTTTGTAGCGCAACATTGCTGTTCCGTAAGTTTTAAAAATTTGTACTTTAGGTTTATTAGACAGTAAACTAGCAACTTTTTTTGCCAATTCAATACCACTACCAACAGCTACAATATCTATGTCTTTTGCAGTTCCTCTTTTAAGAAAAAAGTCACGAACAAAACCTCCTATTACGTAGCTTTCTACAGCTATTTGCTTTGATGCTTCTGATATTACACTAAATATTTCTGATGAAATTGCTTCTTTAAAAAATTGTTTCTGCATGAATCTACGCTCTTAAAACTTGAATATCTTCTCCTACAATCTTTAAAATAGTTGATGATTTTATATTCTCTTTACTTTGATGCAAATTTACTATATAATCTACTCCATCCAAAATTGGTTGACTAATTTCTTTAAATGATTTTGGTGTATTTTCTCCACTAACATTTGCAGACGTAGAAACTATTGGTTTGCCAAATCGTTTTATTAATTTTCTACAAAATTCGTCTTTTACAATTCTAATAGCAATGGTTTTATCTTCTGCAATTGTATTTTTAGCAAAACCTTTTGGGTTGTTATAAATAATGGTAGTTGGTTTGTTTGTGTTTTTTAGAATTTCTAATGCTTTATTAGGTACAGAAACATATTTTTTCAACATAAATATAGAGCTAACTAATACAATTAAACTCTTACTTTCTTCTCTATTCTTTAGTTTATAGATATTAGAAACTGCTTCAAAATTTGTAGCATCACAACCTAAACCCCAAACAGTATCTGTAGGGTATAAAATTGTTTTTCCTTGTTTTAAAAATTCATTTGTATTTAAAATTTCTGTCAACATTTAATTTTCAAACTTTTATTATAACAATTAAATTGTATTTTTACAACGGGTACAAAAATACCATATTCTTATAGAAAAAACCTAAAATGATTGTTGTTAGAATTCTTGGTGGTTTAGGAAATCAAATGTTTCAATACGCATATGCGAAAGCATTAGAACAGAAAGGTTTTAATGTAAAATTAGATATTTCTAAATTTAAAAAATACAAATTACATGGTGGTTATCAATTAAATAAATTCAATATAGACATTAATGTTGCCGATACTTTACCTATTTTACTAGGGAAAATTGGTGTTAAAAAATCTTTAAAAGAAAAAAGTTTATTATTTGATAAAAACTTGCTTTCTCTTAAAGGAAATGAATATGTAAAAGGATACTTTCAAACAGAGAAATATTTTTTAGAAATTAGAGAAATTTTATTGAAGAATTTTAAGATTAAGCAAAAAATAGCTCCTTCAACAAAAAAGTATGTAGACGCTATTTTATCTTATAAAAACACTTGTTCTTTACATATTAGAAGAGGAGATTACATTACTGATAAAAAAGCAAATAGCGTACATGGAACTTGTAGTTTAGAGTATTATAAAGAAGCAATAGAAATAATTTTAAAACAAAATTTAGATACTCATTTTTTTATTTTTTCTGATGATATTGCTTGGACAAAAGAAAACTTAAAAATAGAAAACGCTATTTTTATAGAACACAAAACAATACCTCATGAAGACATCTATTTAATGAGTTTGTGCAAAAATAACATTACAGCAAATAGTAGTTTTTCTTGGTGGGGAGCTTGGTTAAACAACCACAAAAGTAAAACTGTAATTGCGCCAAAACAATGGTTTGTAGATAAAGAAAATGAGATTGCTTGCTCTAATTGGGTTAAAATATGAGTTCATACAAAGTATATTATATAAATCTAGATAAGAGTCTTGAGAGAAGAACCTTTATGGAAAATCAATTTAAAGAATTGAATATTCCAATAACAAGAATTACTGCAGTTTATGGAAAAAAACTAGACAAAGCACTTTTAAAAAATGAGAAAAGTAAACATAAAATTTTAGCTCATTTTCCGTATCCAAATGATGGTGAAATTGGTATCTGTTTAACTCATTTTAAACTTTGGGATTTTCTATCTAAACAACCAGAAGATTTCTCTATTGTTTTAGAGGATGATGCCGAAGTTCACAAAGATTTTTTTACGGATTTAAAACAACTTTTAGAACAAATAACCATTGACGATTTTTTAGATATTTCTGGTAAAAAAGGGTTCTTTTCACTCAATAAAAATGACTTAATTACCAAATTCTTAATGCCACCAGTTTTAATGATTGGGCAAATTATTGGTAGAAATGCAGCTAAAAAGCTATCTGATAATTTAAGTGATTACTATGCCCCTATTGATGTTATGAAACAAGATGTTTATAAACACAAGGTAAAGCTATATTCTACTAACAAAAAATACGTAGAAAGTATTGATAAGAAAATGGGTGGAAGTACAATTCAACAAAACAATATGATTGTTTGGAAAAAAGTAATTAGAGAAATTATTCGTCCTTTCTGGCAAATTATATCTTTATTTACTTATAAACTAAATAGATGTGTTAGAAATTATATTTTCTACAAAAAAAATTAATTTTCTTTAATTCCTTTATTTAGTAACCAAAGTTTAATATATCTAGTTAAAACTCCATATGCTTGAGTTTTTGCCACTAAAAAACCAGTAAATCCATCTAAAAAACCTAACCTAATTATATAATGAATAAAAAATCTTGCTGCAGGTTTTATCATTACATGATAAATGTTAACAGTTTTTCCTTTTTGATGTAATTCTTTTGCTCTAATGGCAGCATAATGATTCATTTTAGAAATATAATGATCATAATTTCTGTATGAAAAATGATCAATTTTATTTTTAAAAAAACCAATTTCTCCTTTAGCAACTATCTTTTCATGGACAAGCCCAGTATATTTACAATTTTCTTTTAAAAATAAACGAATTACTTTATCTCTTTGAAAACCACTGTAGTTTACTTTTCTTCCACAAAAATAGAAGGTTCTTCTTACATAAAAGCCAACAAAACCATTAGGTTTTTTAACCGCTTTTAAAATTTCGTCCTTAACCCCTGGAGTTACTCTTTCATCTGCATCTAAAATATAAATCCAAGCGTTTTTAGCTTGTTCAATAGCAAAGTTTTTTTGAGAAGAAAAATCATCAAACTTTCGCTTGATGATTTTTACATTATACTTCTCTGCTATTTCTATAGTTTTATCTGTACTAAAAGAATCAATCACAATTATTTCATCAGCAAAACTCACAGATTCAATTGCTGCTGCAATATGAATTTCTTCATTTAGAGTTGGTATAATTGCGGTAATTTTAGTCATAGATTTTTAAATCTTATACGGCTACGTCATATTCACGTAAAGCATCGTTTAAAGATGTTTTCTTATTTGTACTCTCTTTTCTTTTTCCAATAATTAATGCACAAGGTACATTGTACTCTCCTGCTGCAAATTTCTTCGTGTAACTTCCTGGGATTACTACAGATCTTGCAGGGACTCTTCCTTTCATTTCAATAGGTTCATCTCCAGTAACATCAATTATTTTTGTGCTCATAGTTAATACAACATTTGCACCTAAAACTGCTTCTTTTTCTACTCTTACTCCTTCAACAACAATACATCTAGAGCCAATAAAAGCACCATCTTCTATAATTACTGGTGCAGCTTGTAATGGTTCTAAAACACCACCAATTCCAACTCCACCAGAAAGGTGTACATTTTTACCAATTTGTGCACAAGAACCAACTGTAGCCCAAGTATCTACCATAGTTCCTTCATCTACATAAGCACCAATATTTACATAACTTGGCATTAAAATAGTTCCTGCAGAAATATATGCTCCATGTCTTGCAACTGCATTTGGCACTACTCTAATTCCTCTTTCTGCAAAATTTCTTTTCAAAGGAATTTTATCATGATATTCAAAAATACCAGCTTCTAAAGTTTCCATTTTTTGAATTGGGAAATATAAAACAACCGCTTTTTTAACCCATTCATTTACTTGCCAACCATCAGTTGTTGGTTCTGCAACTCTTAATTCTCCTTTATCTAATAAATCAACTACTTTTCTAATGGTATCTATCGTGTTTTGTTCTTTTAATAACTCACGGTTTTCCCAAGCTGATTCTATAATTTCTCTAATATCTTTCATTGTAATAAATTAATTTCTGCAAATATAAATGTATCTGTAAAAATAGAAAGCGAAGATACATTTTTTAAACAGATATTTCTGCTTTGTTTAAAAAACGTATTTTTGCAAAAACAATTGTAAATGGCTAGAATTTTAGCAATAGATTTTGGAAAAAAAAGGACAGGAATAGCTGTTACAGATGAAATGCAAATAATTGCATCTGGCTTAACAACAGTTAATACAGAAGAATTAATTCCGTTTTTAAAAGAATATACTACAAAAGAAAAAGTAGAATTATTTTTAGTTGGTAAACCGAAACAAATGGATAATTCTGACAGTGAAAGTGAAGCATTGATTCTTCCTTTCTTAAAAAAACTTGAAAAACAAATTCCACAAATTCCAATAATAAGAATTGATGAGCGCTTTACTTCTAAAATGGCTTTTCAAACAATGATAGATAGTGGAATGAAGAAAAAACAACGTAGAAATAAAGCAATGGTAGATGAAATCAGTGCAACAATTATTTTGCAGTCGTATTTATATAGCAAATAATTTTCTACAACCTACAATCTTTGTATTTTTGCATTCCTTTAAAATGAATATTAAATGATATTACCAGTTGTTGCTTATGGAGATCCTGTTTTACGCAAAATGTGTGTAGAAATAGATGCAGATTATCCAGATTTAGAAAAGTTAATTGCTAACATGAAAGAAACCATGTACAATGCTTCTGGTGTTGGTTTGGCTGCCCCACAAATTGGTAAAGCCATTCGTTTGTTTTTAATTGACGCATCTCCTTTTGCTGATGATGAGGAATTATCAGATGAAGACAGAGAAGTTTTAAAAAATTTTAATAAAGTTTTTATAAACGCGCAAATTGTAAAAGAAGAAGGTGATGAATGGGCTTTTAATGAAGGATGTTTAAGTATTCCTGATGTTAGAGAAGACGTTTTTCGTCAACCAAAAATTACAATTGAGTATCAAGATGAAGATTTTAAAAAACATACAGAAGTTTTAGACGGTTTAGCAGCCAGAGTTTTTCAACATGAATATGACCATATTGAAGGTGTTTTGTTTACAGACAAACTTTCTACTTTAAAGAAAAGGTTGATAAAAAAGAAATTAGAAAATATTTCAAAAGGAAAAATTAGAGCAGATTACAGAATGCGTTTTCCAAATTTAAAAAAAGGTAAATAGTCTTAAAAAAGACAAAAAAATATACAAATGGAATTTAATAAAATTATTGCTGTTACAGCAAAACCAGGTTTATACCAAGTAGTTTCTCAATCTAAAAATGCTATTATTGTAGAAGCTTTAGCAGACAAAAAACGTTTAGCAATTAACACTACACAAAATGTTAGTTTGTTAGAAAATATTGCAATTTACACCTACGAAGAAGACATGCCATTGTTAGATGTTTTTAAAGCTATTTCAGCAAAAACTGTAGGTAAAGAAGCAATTTCTCATAAAGAAAGTGGCAAAAAATTAGAAGCATTTTTTCTAGAAATTTTACCAAATTACGATGATGAACGTGTGTATACTTCTAACATTAAGAAAGTAATTCAGTGGTATAATCTTTTAGTAAAAGCTGGAATGGATTTTACTAAAATTGAAGCGCCAGCAGAAGAAAATTCTGAAGAAGTTAAATAGTTTTAAGAACCAGTTGTAAGTTTTTTAAAACGAAAAATTTACGGCTTTTATCTTTGGTAATAATTGCTTTGTAACTCAAAATAATGAACTCTAGAAAAGAACAATTAGCCGCTTTTAATCGTTTGTTAGATATTATGGACGAGCTTCGAGAGCAGTGTCCTTGGGATAAAAAACAAACATTAGAAAGCTTACGTCATTTAACAATTGAAGAAACGTATGAGCTTGCAGACGCTATTCTAGACAACGATTTACAAGAAATAAAAAAAGAATTAGGCGATGTGCTTTTGCACATCGTTTTTTATGCAAAAATTGGAAGCGAGAAAAAAGCTTTCGATATTGCTGATGTTGCCAATTCAATTTCTGATAAATTAATAGATAGACATCCTCATATTTATGGAGATGTTATTGTTGAAAATGAAGAAGAAGTTAAACGTAATTGGGAACAATTAAAACTAAAAGAAGGAAAAGAATCTGTTCTAGAAGGAGTTCCTAAAAGTTTACCTGCTGTTGTTAAAGCTAGTAGAATTCAAGAAAAAGTTGCTGGTGTAGGTTTCGATTGGGAAGTACCACAACAAGTTTGGGAAAAAGTACAAGAAGAACTTTCTGAATTAAACGAAGAAATTAAAGCTGGTAATAAAGAAAATACCGAAAAAGAATTCGGCGATGTTTTATTTTCTATGATAAACTACGCTCGTTTTATAGGTGTAAATCCCGAAAATGCTTTAGAAAAAACGAATAAGAAATTTATAAATCGTTTTCAATATCTAGAAAAAGCTGCTAAAAAAGAAGGAAAACAACTTGCAGACATGTCCTTAACCGAAATGGATGTTTATTGGGAAGAATCTAAAAAATTCTTTCGTTAATTGTCTTTCTTCGGATAAAATTGAGACTCTAAAAAGCCTAATCCGTAACCTAAAAATTGGGTTAATGAAGTAATCATACTCAAAAAAGAAACGTATAAATTTTTATTTTGAAATAAAGAATCTACAAAGATTAGTAAAAAGTAAAAACCGTAGAAATATAAAAGCTGATTGTAGCCAAAAATTGCAGCAATTATACTTAAATCGAATCCGATTATAAATATACTTGGAAACCAATACGTCAGTTTTGCTGTTTCTGGATATTTTTTATTTAATAAAGGCCTTGCTGTTCCAAAACCAAAAGTCTGTTTAAAAAATTGCTGAATTGTACTTCTACGTTTATGATACACAAATGCTTTTTCTATCAACTGTGTTTCGAATTCATTTTCCCAAAGTCTAAAAGTTAAATCGATATCTTCTCCGTTTTTCATTTTAGAAAAACCTTTTGTTTTTTTAAATGCTTTTTTAGACATGCCAAGATTAAAACTTCTTGGTTGAAATTTACCAACTCCTTTTTTCTTTCCACGAATTCCACCTGTTGTTAAAACGGAAGTCATAGAATAGTTAATTGCTTTTTGCAAAGATGTAAAACTTTTATGTGCAGCATCTGGCCCACCAAAAGCATCTGTATAATTAATTTCTAAAGCTTTTTTAACTTCCGATAAATATTGGGTTGGAACAATAACATCTGAATCTAAAATGATAAAATAGCTTCCAGAAGCTTTTTCCATTCCAAAATTTCTGCTTGCTCCTGCTCCACTGTTTTCCTTGAAATAATATTTTAAATCAAGCTGATTATTATATTTATTTACAATTTCTTTTGAAGAATTTTCTGAACCATCTTCAATTATTAAAACTTCGAAAGCATCAGAAAAATCTTGTTTTGTAAGACTTTCTAATAACTCGTCTATTTCTTGTGGACGATTGTAAACGGGAATTATTATGGAGAAATTTAGGTTCAAAGTTCTTTGTTCTGGTTTCTGAATTCAAAAGTAGTGAAATTAAAAAAGTTGAATGGACTTATTTTACCCTTTCAACTTTAAAATATAATTTAATAATTGGTTTATCTGAAAGTTTGCAAACAAGTTTAGCCCTGATTGAACGGTTTGTTTGAGCTCTTTTTTGCATTTTTCTTGCAAAAAAAGCGAGTAGTGAAAGCAGGAAATAGCTTCTAACCTAACAATTCTTTTGCGTGCGTTAAAGCTGAATCTGAAATATCTTTTCCACTTAACATTTCTGCAATCTCAACAATCCTTTCTTCATTGGAAAGTTGTTTTAAATTGGTGGTTGTAATTCCTTTTATTTCTTCTTTATAAACTTTGTAATGGTTGTTACCTTTTGCTGCAATTTGTGGTAAATGCGTAATTGCAACAACTTGCATATGATTGCTCATTTGTTGCATAATTGCTGCTATTTTGTTGGAAACTTCACCAGAAACTCCTGTATCAATTTCATCGAAAATAATAGTTGGCAAATGAATGTTTTCTGACAATACTTTCTTTACTGCCAGCATTATTCTTGACAATTCTCCACCTGAAGCTACTTTTTTAAGCTCGCCAAAATTACCACCTTTATTTGCTGAAAATAGAAACTCTAAATTGTCTTTTCCATTAGGGAAATAAATAATAGTTTGTTTTACTTTTATTGAAAAACGTGCGTTTTGCATCCCTAAATCCGCCAATAAACTTTCTAATTCTTTGGTTAATTTTGGAATTGCAGTTGTTCTAGATTTTGTAATTAAATCGGCAACTTTGTCTAGTTTTTCTGAAACTGAATGAATTTCTTGTTTCTTCTTATTGATTGTGTCTTCTGCAGATTCTACTTGTTGTACTTTATCTGATAATTCTTCAAAAACCACCAACAGTTCTTCAATAGTACCTACTGTATGTTTCTTTTGTAAATTATAGATTAATTGCAATCTATCGTTAATTTCTTCAGCTTCATTAGGGTTGAAATCTACATTTTCATTTGCATCTTCTAATTCTGCAACAACATCGTCTATTTCTATTTTTACAGAAGTTATTCTTTCTGATATTTGTTGGTATTCTTTAGAAAAAGAAGCTATTTTAGACAACCTATTTTCTAATGTGTTTAGCAAATTCTGAATTCCTATTTCCTCATTAATAGAGATTTCTAACGCTTCAGATAAGTTTGTTTTAATATCTTCAATATTATTTAACTTCTCTAATCTTTCTTCTAAATCTTCTTGCTCATCAGCCTTTAAATTTGCTTCCTCCAATTCTTTAAACAAATGCAAATTATAATCGTATTGCTGATTTGCCTCTTTTTGAATTCTTTCTAATTCTTTAAGCTCTTTTTCTAAATACTGTAATTGTAAGTAACCTCTTTGGTAAGATTCTATTTTCTTTTTATTATTTGCTAAAGCATCAATTATAGAAAATTGAAAAGCATTATCTGACAATTCCATTGTTTGATGTTGCGAATGCACATCAATCAACTTATTTCTTAATTCGTTTAAAACGGATAAGTTTACAGGCGTATCATTTACAAAAGCACGCGACTTACCAGAAGGAAGAATTTCTCTTCTAATAATGGTTTCTGCTTCGTAATCTAAATCTACTTCATTAAAAAAATCTTCTAAATTGTAATTTGCAATTGCCATTTTGGCCTCTACTATACATTTTTGCGAAGTATCTTTTAAAGAAGACAAATCTGCTCTGTTTCCTAAAACCAAACCTAAAGCTCCTAAAAGTATAGATTTACCTGCTCCTGTTTCACCCGTAATTATGGATAAACCCGAAGAGAAATCAATTGATAATGAATCGATTAATGCGTAGTTGTTTATGGAAAGTTGTGTTAGCAAATTCTCTAATTTTTAAAGAATAAAAGTAGCTATTTTAAATTAGAAATAATAGTAAAAAACAAAGTAGAATTAAGAATTCTACTTAATGTTTTTCCACTTACTATTATTGTTAGGAGAAATTTTTCTTAAAACCTCTGTTAACCTAGAAATATTTCTAGTTTTTGGTCCATCTGAATAGATGTTTACAATTTCATCTGCCTTTGCATCAAAAAAGAGCCTTATTAGATAATTACCTACGGTTTTATTATATATGTTTTCCATAGATAAAACTGAATCTTCTAAACTTTGTTTGGCTATATTTTTATTTGAAAGAAACTCATCTAACCCATTTCTATGGTATGTATACATTACATTCCTATAGTTTTTCAATTTAGGAGATAACATATTATCTATCAATAAATAACGGTTTTGTTTACCTACAACATTCTGCCAAGAAGACAAACCACTTTGTTGCGCTTGTAACATTACATTTTGCGCTTCTTTTAAATGACTTTCTCCACCATATTTAGAAAATGTATCTGCATCTGCACCTAAAATAACATTCACATAAAAAACAATTGTAGAAACTAAATTGCTATCAAAAGAGTTTTTATTATAAATTAAAGGATCGAACTCATTATACTTAAAGTTAAATTCATTGTCTTTTATATTTAAAATTGGTGATGCATAACTAGAACCAAAAACAGGTCTTGTAGATTGTACTTGTAAAGTTGCTTTAAAGTTATTAGCGTCTCTAGAAGTAATTATAATTGTCATTGCACAATCAATCCTTTCTTCTGGTTTTACGGTCTTATTTGTCCATTTAGTTTGGTTTAAATATTCTGTTAAAGACTGTTGTAAAGTATTAAAAACTTGCTTATTTGAACCTGCAACTTGTTCTGAATTTACTGTAACTAAACAGTTTAATTCTTGCGAATTAATACTTGAAATTGTAAATATTAAACTAAAAAGGAAAATAAGTTTACGCATTTATTTTTTTTATGATTTCGTTTATAATATCAGTTGCAACTTCTTTTTTAGACTTTAACTCGAAAGATTTTTCATTAAAATCTTTATCAATAATAGTAATTTTATTTGTGTCTGTTGCAAAACCTGCTCCTTTATCTTGCAGTGAATTTAATACAATTGCATCTAAATTTTTACGTTTTAATTTACTTTTTGCATTTTCTATTTCATTATTGGTCTCTAATGCAAAACCTACTAAAAACTGTTGTTTCTTTATTTTACCTAAAGATGCTAAAATATCTTTAGTTGGTGTTAACTCAATCTCTAACGCTGCTTCTGTCTTTTTTATTTTCTGATTGGCAACATTTTTTGGTTTGTAATCTGCAACTGCAGCAGAAAGAATAGCAATATCTACGTCTTTAAAGTAAGTATGAGAAGCTTTGTACATTTCTTCCGCAGAAACTACATCTATTCTTTTTACTAAAGAGTGATTTATTTTTTGATGACTTGGTCCAGAAATCAAATACACTTCTGCTCCTAAATTAGCTGCTGCATTGGCTATAGAAAACCCCATTTTACCAGAGGAATGATTTCCTATAAAACGAACAGGATCTATGGCTTCGTATGTTGGACCGGCAGTAATTAATACTTTTTTACCTTTTAAAGGCAATTTTGATAAAATATCATTTTGTATGAATGAGACAATATCTTCTGGTTCTGACATTCTTCCTTCACCAACCAAACCACTAGCCAGTTCTCCAGAAGTTGCCGGAATTAAAATATTACCAAAACTTTGTAATTTGTCTAAACTTTCTTTTGTAGATGGATGGATGTACATATCTAAATCCATTGCCGGAGCAAAATAAACAGGACATTTTGCTGATAAATAAGTAGCCAATAGCAAATTATCGCAAGTTCCATTAGACATTTTAGACAATGTATTTGCTGTTGCTGGTGCAACCAACATATAATCTGCCCAAAGACCTAAATCTACGTGATTATTCCATAGTTCATTTTCATCTTCTTTATCATAAAAAGTTGTATGAACTGGATTTTTAGAAAGTGTGGAAAGTGTAAGAGGTGTTATAAAATCTTTAGACGCAGGAGTCATAATAACTTTGACTTCTGCGCCTAATTTTATAAATAAACGAACTAAACTAGCCGTTTTATAAGCAGCAATTCCAGCAGTAATTCCTAATAGAATTTTTTTACCACTTAAAACAGACATTATTCTGTTTCTGGAGTTCTAAAATATACTTTGTCATTTAACCATTCGTCAACAGCAATAGCAGTTGGTTTAGGTAATCTTTCGTAAAATTTAGAAACTTCTATTTGTTCTTTGTTTTCAAAAACTTCTTCTAAACTATCATTGTAAGTAGCAAACTCATCTAATTTATCTACCAATTCTCTCTTTAAATCAGAGTTTATTTGCTCTGCTCTTTTAGAAATAATAGAAATTGCCTGATAAATATTTTCAGTAGGCGCCTCAATTTCATTTTTGTTATAAGTAATAGTACTTAATGCTGCTTTTGTGTCTTTATAATCCATAATAATAATTATTTCTTTTTTGAATTTTCGTATTCTTTTTGCTTTGCTACCAAAGCATCAATTCTTACCTTTTCTTTTTCTAAAGTTGCTAACATTAAATTAGCATCTTCCATAAATTGAGATTCTGGAAAGTTTCTTTTTAACTTTTCATAAGCTTCAATTGCATCTTTAATACGTTCTGGTTTTCTTCTATCGAAACTTTTTAGCACAAAATCATGCGCTGCTTTTAGTCTGTAGTATAGTGCTTCCTCTTTAAATTCTGATCCTAAAAAATCTGACAATAAATTATCGAAAGCTTGAATTGCTGCTTTGTAATTTCTTAAGTCGTAATCTGCAGTTCTATAATAAGTTTTTGCAATTTCGAAATATTTCTTTTCTAACTTGTAACGTAATTCTTTATAATGCTTGTTCGCCTCAGGAATTTTATCTGAATCTGGATACGTATTTATGAAACTTTGAAAAGATTCTAATGCTTTATTTGTATCTGTAGGATCTAAACTAAAAACTGGAGAAGCTAACTTGTAACTGTAAGCAGACAAAAATGCAGCTTCTTCTTTTTTAGAACTTTTAGGATAGTTTTTTGCAAAACGATCGAAATAATATCCAGAAATACTGTAATTTTTTTCGTTAAAGTTAGATTGAGAAATCATAAATGAAATTCTTTCCATTTGTGGTTTTCCTCTATAAGCTGGCGTAATTTTTTCGAAAAGGCGTAACGCTTTTCCATATTTATTACTTTCGTACATTTTAACAGCCATTTTATACTGCTCTTCTGTAGTACCTTTATTTAATACTTTTTGATACTCACCACATGAAAACAACAGGAGTGAGAACATCAATAAAAACGCTAAATTTTTAATTTTTTGCATCGGGCAAAATTAGTGATTAATAATGGATAAATAAAACGATTTTTCACACAGTTAATTGTGCTGTGTAATAATCATTACAAAACAACAAAAATTTGCGCTATTTGATACTAAAAGTTTGTTAATTTTGCCCTTGGTCTGGAGCAACAGTAATTAATTGTTTTATATCATTATCAAAAAGATAGAAACCACTTTTATCATCACCAATTAAGTTTATTTTATCTAAAATATTTCTGGCTAATGCTTCTTCTTCTATTTGTTCTGAAACATACCATTGTAGAAAATTATGAGTAGCATAATCTCTTTCTTCTAAAGTTATATGAACCAAATCATTAATAGATTTAGATACAAACACTTCATGTTCAAAAAGAGTTTGAAAAACTTCTTTAAAAGAACCAAATTCTGATGGTGGTGCTGTTAATGCAGATACTTTTGCATGTCCTCCGCGTTCATTTATAAACTTTACCATTTTTAACATGTGCATTCTTTCTTCGTCTGAATGTGCATACATAAATTGAGAAACACCTTCAAAACCTTGTGTTTCTGCCCAAGAAGCCATTGCTAAATATACTTGTGAAGATTCTGCTTCTATTGTTACTTGTTTATTTAATGCGTCTTGAATTTTTGCTGATAACATGTTTATTGATTGTTTTTAAATTACGAATTCTATTCTACTTATAGTTGGATACAAAATTAGCAATTTTTGATTGAAGTTCATGAGTTGCTTTTACTAAAGGTAAACGAACTTCATTTTTACAAATATTTAATTCTTGTAAAACAGTTTTTATTCCTGCTGGGTTATTTTCTTCAAAAATATAATCGATAATATCCATCATTTTAAAATGAATATTATATCCTTCTTTATTGTTTCCTTCTAAACCATGGTTTATCATTGTAGAAAATTCTTTAGGATATGCTTGCCCAATAACCGAAATTACTCCAGAACCACCTGCTAAAGTTACACCTAAAGCCAAATCATCATCACCAGAAATAACTAAAAAACCTGCTGGTTTATTTTTAATTAAGCCTAAATATTGTTGAGTATTATTTCCTGCTTCTTTGACTCCTACTATATTTTTAAAATCTTTAGCTAAACGAATTGTTGTTGCAACATCCATATTTTTAGCAGTTCTTCCAGGAACATTGTATAGAATAATTGGTTTTTCTGTAGCTTCTGCTATTGCTTTAAAATGCTGATAGAATCCTTCTTGTGTAGGTTTACTATAATAAGGTGCTACTGAAAGAATACCATCTATATTAGATAAGTCTCTAGTTTTAAGCTCTTCTACAACTGTTAAGGTATTATTACCGCCAACTCCTAAAACTAAAGGTAATCTGTTATTATTTGTTTTTACAATAACCTCTATAATCTTTTGTTTTTCTTCTGCAGTAATAGTTGCGCTTTCGGCAGTTGTACCATTAATTACTAAATAGTTAGTTCCGTTTTCGATGTTGAAATTCACTAATTTTATTAATGCATCAAAATCTACACTTAAATCTTCTTTAAAAGGTGTAATTAACGCAACTCCAGTTCCAATAAATTCTTGCATTCTATATTATTTTTATAAAGCTGTAAAATTACAATATTCAATTAGATTAAATACTGAAATAATAGATTCTTAAAAAGAATACACAACTTTATATTTAAAGTTTAAATTTTCAACTTTTTTAAGATAATTAAGTATTTTTTTAATTCTGATAAAAATTGATGAAGATTTGAAACGTCTTCTGAAATTTCCAACTCATATAATTTAGAGTTTACTTTAGAAAAACCAACCTTAAATGTGGCATTAGATTTTAATACTGCCGTTTCTAAATAAAGATTATTTGTATTAAAGTAGCCAATTAATAAATCGAAAGGTTGTTCTAAAAAACTTTGTAAGTTTTCTTGTGTAAACTCCCCTTTCCAATTAATATCGTTCTCTGAAAAATGTTTAAACGAAACCTCATCTAGTTTATTAAATTTTCTGAAGCTTATTATTTTAGTATTCCTAACATTTAAAAGCGTTTCAACTTCTTTTTGAATATCATTTTTTGATGAAATCTCTTCTGAAGTTAAAATTCCTACCGATAAAATTTCTTTTTGAGAAGTTTTTCTATTTTGTACAAATTTTAATAATGAAGCATCAAACTTTTTTTCTAAAATAGACTGTTTTAATTTTGCAAACATTGGCAACTTTTAAAGTTTTAACGTCGTAAAAATAAGTATTATTTATCTGATATTTCTAACAGAATAAATTGATTTAATTGTTTACCATAAATCTGAAAATTATCATCTGAAATTAACAGAATTGTTTTATTTCCGTTTTCTAATTCTGGCCCAAAAGTTATTCCTTCTATATTATCAATTATTCTTTCTGTTAAATGCTTTTTTACATCTTCAAAATTTAACAACAATCTTTTTTTAAGAGGTGTAAATTTTGTGTTTTTTAAAGAGTCTATTTCTAAAACATTAGTAGTTTCTTTATCTATTGAAGCTTCAAAAACTCTAACAATATTTCCGTAAGATCCATAGCCACTTTGGTAAGTTCTTTCAATTATAAAAAAGTTATTTTCTTTATATTCTAAAATAGCTGTTAAGCCATTTAAGTTGATGTTTGCTTTTGCTGGTTTTGTAATATGTTCTAATTGATATGCAAACTGTTTTGTAGCTTTTTGAGAGTTTTTGTCAAAATAAGTGATTCTTATTGGTGATGACGTTTTTGTGAAAGTTGGTTCTTCACCATCAGTTTTTAATGGACCTTCCATGGCAACCCAAAAACCTTTTTTATCGATACTTTTAGAAGAACCTTCAAAAACAGCATTGTGTTTTATAGCTTTTAGGTTTGTTAAATTATTTGGAAGCTGAAATTCTTTAACAAAATTACCTTTATCATCCGTTTTAAAAACAGTTGGTAATTTATTCTTTCTGATAGAACCTTCACTTACAAAATAAACTTCTTGTGTTTCTTCATCTATAAAAATGGATTCTAAATCTAGTGCGTTTTCTTTGTAAAAAACTTCTGAAGAATCATTTAAAAAAACAACGTCTTTAAAGTTTATACTTTGAATTTTGTTTTGATGAATATCTATTTTAGCTTTTAAAAACCTTGGACTTCTTGCATCATCTACCACTAAATAATAAAGTCCTTTAGAATAATCTATCCCAGATAGCCCACCTATAATGGTATTTTTAAACTGAATTGAGTCTTGCAAAACATATTCATCTAAAAATTTAAGACTTGTTTGTTTTTTAACAGAACAAGAAAATAATACAATGGTTATTATAAATAAGGTACAAATGTTCTTCATCTATTTTTTTAGCAAAGTTATTTTATTTATTTCGACATTGAGTAAACATCTCAATGTCAGGAAGTTTTTTATTAATTTGATAAAGAAATTTAAAAAAAATTACTTTTTTGTTGTTTTATATTATTTTTCTTTATACTATTGTAATGTAATTATGAATTATGTTAGTGATTTTTAATTATTGTTTTCCCCTAAATAATACATATGAAGTAAATTTATTTTTGAGTCATCCCCCTAATTATTAGTCCCCCCTAATTTAACTGATAATTGATAAAAAAAATAAAAAAAACTATATCTATTTATTTAGAATCAAAAAAAAGCAGTTACATTTTGTAACTGCTTTTTTACTTTTTAGATTCTTTTACAATTACTGCTTTACAAATTAAATATTGAGCAACAATATAAGTTAGCATTATAGAAATACTATATATAACTTTTGGTTCGTGAAATTTATTAATTGCTATTAAACTATCAGAAATTATAAAAATAAAAGCTCCTAGAAAAAGCCACATATTTTCTGTTGTTTTTTCTTGAATATAATTTAGCAAAGTAACAATACCAAAACAAGAAATAGTAACTCCGTAAATAAGAACCGGAATTAACATTTTTCCAAGATTTTCTTCTATAATATATAGTAAACCAAGTAAATATAGCACAAATGGTAACGAAATTAACACTACTTTTTGGATACTAATTTTCTTTAAAAACCCAGCAGAAATTTTTATGAATAAAATGTGAGCCAATAAGAAAGATGCTAAACCAAATAAGAAAAACTCATCTTTAAATAGCAAAAACACATCTCCCCAAAAAGAAAAAAACAGTGCAGAAACATACCAAAAATTTGGCCTTTTTACAGATACTAAATAGACCAAAACCAACGTAACCATTAACAATGGTTTTGTAAAAAATGCTAATATTTCTTTATCTATAAGTCCATAAATATGTAATACAACAACTATTAAAAATAAAATTGAAGTAATTGTAATTCTAGTTTGTCTCTGCATTTTTTTTTATAGTTTTCTCCTATTGTCTTCAGATTGCGTGTCTATTAATTTATTGTAAGGATCTACACCAACTTCAGTAGGTTTTTTATCAACTATAATAGTTATTTTATTATTGATAGCAGTAATTTTATGTTTTTTAAAATAAAGTTCTTTTTCTTCTTTTTTTCCATCAATTTCTTCTTCAGTAAAAATACCAATATCTATATAGTCTGCTAAAGGAACTGACAAAATAGGCTTCTTCATTTTATCTGTTTTGTAAGACAAAGTATCTCCTACTTTTTCACCATAATAACGTTTTCCTTTTTCATCATTTCTATATTTAGAAACTTCAAACTCTATATCTACTTGATATTTACCGTTTTCTAATTCGGTTGTTTTTGCATCGATAATTCTATTTCTATATAAAGTAATGGTTTCAAACATGTCTTTAATTACATACTTTAAAGAATCTGGAGTTACTTCTCTTATATAATCTACCATTTCAATTGAAGTTGTATATGGAGCCTCTTGAAACTTCACTTTTTCTACATATTTCTTTAATGCATTATTTAGAGTTTCTTCACCTATATAATCACTTAAAGCGTAAAACACCAAAGATCCCTTTTGGTAACGAATATAACCTTGTCCGTCATTATACATTAATGCATTTTCTCTTTTACGTTCTAACGTTCTTTGCAACAAATAACCATCTAAAGCTTCTTTAAGAAAAGTTCTCATTTTTTCTTTACCTAATTGATGTTCCAATACTTTTAAAGTAACATATTCAGACAAACTTTCAGACAACATTGTTGCTCCTAAAACATCTGCTCCAATAACTTGATGTGCCCACCATTGATGTGCAACTTCGTGAACTGTAATTGCAAACGGATAATCTACACCATCATCATTTGTATCATCTACATCTGCAATAAAACCAAGTCCTTCAGAAAAAGGAATTGTATTAGGAAAAGATTGTGCAAAGCTTCCTCCTGTTCTTGGAAATTCTATAATTCTTGCTTGTTTATGTTGATAAGGACTAAAGTTTTTAGAGTTGTAATCTAAAGAAGCTTTCATTCCTTTCATCATTCTATCTAAATTAAACTCGTGACCTTTATGATAATAAATTTCTAAACTTATTCCTTTCCAGTTTTCCTTTTTAACTTCATATCTCGCAGAATTAAATGCGTAGAAATTTAAAATTTTACTGTCCATTTTGTAGTTGAAATATCTACGATTTCCTTCTGTCCATTCTTTTTGCAAATAACCAGGAGCAATTGCAATTTGATCTTCAGAAGTTGAAACAGTTGCTTCGAAATCGATCCAATCTGAATCTTTAGAAATATAGGTATCTCCTAAAGCTGATGAATCTGATGGATGAGGACGTAAATCATTTGGTGATAAATTGTATTTTTTACGTGTTTTATTATCCGTTAATTCTCCTTGAGATGAATAACCTAAAGAAGGAAACATTTCAAAATTATTTATAAATGTTCCGTTTTCTCTAACTGGAGAACGTTTTCTATAATTAGTATTTTGCTTGCTTTTTACCGAAAACGAGAGTTGCAAAGTATCTCCAGGCAATATTTTTTTATCGAATTTATAAATATCAAAATTATTAATAGTGTCTTCTAAAACCAATGTATTTGGTCTATTAAATTCAAAAGTACTTTCTAAAGAATTATGATTTAAAAATAAACTATCTATTTCTTCAGCAGTTTTATTTACCATTATATAAGACCCAGAAGCATCAAAAAGTCTTTTCTTTGGAAAAATATTTACATCGGTTTTAACAGCAATAATTCTTGGTTGCGCATAACCTTCGAACTTTTTGTAAGTTTTTTCCCAGTTTACGCGTTGCAATTCTGCCTCTTTAGATGAAGTTCTTTTCGATTTTGTACCTGTTTCTTGATAAATTGAATATCCTAGTGAAATAAAAGCGATAAAAAACACAATAAAACTGATGGCAGCAAAACCTTTAAAACGAGATTTTGCAATCGTTATTCTTTCTACAAATGAACTCGGAATTCCACGAACCCAGAATAAAAAAGAAGCAATTAACAAAATAGTACCAGCTAACAACCAGTATATTTTATATGATAAATAAGGCGCTAAAAAAGAACCATAACCATTAATATCTGAATAACTAAAACCTGGTCCTTCATTATATTTAAAGATAGATTGTTCTATACCTGCTAATGATAAAAATGGCATTCCAATAGAAATTACCAATAATATAAACAATCCTAAATATGGGTTCCCTATTAAGGTTTGAATAAAAATAGACAACAATGCCCAGATTAAAAAACTAATAAAACTTAACAAATAAAGTTCTGTTAAATAATGACCAATTTCAAAATTATAATACCCATTATACATTTGAAATAACATACCAGCAACCATAATTACTGCCAATAAAACCAATTGCATTTTTACCAACGCAATAAATTTAGAGAGTAACAATGTCCAGTTAGGAATTGGAGTTGCATCTACCAAATGATTTACTTTGGCAATTTTTGCTCTATGTACCAACATACCAGCATATAAAAATGTACAAATATTTATAGATGCAGTAAAAACACCACCAATATTTAGCATTTTCCAAGTAACAGGTAATGTTGCTGTTCCAAAAATATTACCTATTTCAGACAAACCAACAATCATTAAAACCAAGCCAACCAATACAATAGATATAAATGCCCAACTTTTAACAATGTATTTAAAATCGATATTAGATAAGGTCCAAGTTGATTTTAAATTCTGAAAAAAGGAATAATTATAATCTACTTTTGGAAGCGTAATTCTTGTAATTCCGCTAAAATTAGTTTTCGTAATTCTTTCTCCTTTTGGTTTTCTAAATGAAAAAGAAATTGCATTCTGACTAAAAGTGAAGAATTTATAAACCAACCCAAAAATTAAGGTAGCAATTACCAACCACAATAAACGATTGTAAATAATCATTTCTTTAATAGGAATCTGTAATTCGTTTTGTTCAGAAGGTGTCCAATATTTAGTATAATAACTTGAAGCTGCTGAACCAAAAGGGTCTAAAATAGCTGCTAAAGTTCTATGTTCTGGTTCAGAAAGTAAACTTTCTAAAACTCCTTGCCCAAACATTAAAATAATAACTGTTATAAAACCTGCTGCTATATTTCTTGTAAATGCAACTACTGCAAAAACAATAGCTCCAAACAATAAAACATTGGGTAAAATAAAGACAAAATACGTTTGTAAGTAGGTAACAGCATTAAAAGGACCTACAATATCTGGGTTTGTTCCTGGAAATCTGAATCCAATTATCATTCCTAATGCAATCGAAAAAACAATTAAAGAAACAATTACAATAGAACTAAAAAACTTAGCAAAAAGATAATTAGCTTTTGTAAATGGGTAGGAATATAAAATGGTATGCATTTCACTTTTATAATCTCTGTAAATAGAAACCCCAACAATAGATGGAAATAAAAAGAATATAAAAATGGAAAGTGCATTAAATAAGCCTGAAACTCCAATTGGTGAGTTTACAATTCTAGAAGAGCCAGTTGTGGCTGTTATAGAATCGAAAAAACCAGCAGTTGAAGCCGATAAGAAAAAAGCTAATAATAAGAAAATTGATACATAAATATAGAATGCTGGTCTATTAAACCAGTATTTTAATTCTTGTTTGAATATTGTTGAAAACATTTATTTAGATGTTTAGATTGTTAGATGAATAGGTTTTTTTTTAGATTAAATTTCTGTTAATTTAAAACTGGTTCATCTTGTTTTAATGCGATAAAATAAACATCGTCTAATTGTGGAGTTGCAGCTACAAAATCATCCGCAGGTTTTTCTGTGGCATGAACTCTAATATTTAACGTATTATCTTGATTGTAATTTGAAGATAAAATATTGAAATTTTTCTCATTCTCTTCTAAATCATCTCTACTAATTATTTTTTTCCAAATAGTACCTTCAATTTCTTTGGTAGCTTCTTGTGGAGTTGTATGATTTAAAATTCTACCTCCATTTAAAATTGCCATTTCATTACACAATTCTTTTACATCTTCTACAATATGAGTTGAAAAAATTACAGTACAATTAGTACCAACTTCACGTAAAACATTTAAAAAACGATGTCTTTCTGCAGGATCTAAACCAGCTGTAGGTTCATCTACAATAATTAACTTTGGATTATTTAAAAGTAATTGTGCAATTCCAAAACGTTGTTTCATACCACCAGAATAACCAGCAACATGTTTTCTTCTAACATCATATAAATTGGTTATTTCTAAAACTTCTTTCACTAGTTTTTGTCTATCAGATTTAGAAGCTATACCTTTTAAAGTTGCAAAATAATCTAACAAATCTTCTGCTGACATTTTTGGATATACACCAAAAGATTGTGGCAAATAACCTAGTATTTTTCTCAAAGACATGTTATCTTCTAAAACATCAATATCACCAAATTTTATAGAACCAGAATCTGGACTTTGCAAAGTTGCAATTGTTCGCATTAAAGAAGATTTTCCTGCACCATTTGGACCTAACAGTCCAAACATTCCTGTACCAATTTCAATACTTAAATTATCTATAGCTTTTACACCATTTTTATAAGTCTTTGTCAAATTTTCTATTACTAACTTCATGTTCTTGGTTTTTAATGATTTTACTTTTGAGATTAGTGTAAAAGTAACAACTTTTGTTACACTTTTTTGTGATTATTTTAATGCAAATCATAAAAATTCGCTTTATTTTTACATTCATCAAGAATATATCAACTTTTATAAATATATAAATAATGGCAAAAAAATCAATTTTAAATAAAGAATCACTTACATTTTTAGAAAAATATCTAAACAATGCAGCTCCAACTGGTTACGAATGGGAAGGTCAAAAAATCTGGATGGAGTATCTAAAACCTTATGTGGACGAGTTTATTACAGATACGTATGGTTCTGCTGTTGGGGTAATAAATCCTGATGCAAAATATAAAGTAGTTATTGAAGGTCATGCAGACGAAATTTCTTGGTATGTAAATTATATTTCTGAAAACGGATTAATTTATGTGATTAGAAATGGTGGTTCAGATCATCAAATTGCCCCAAGTAAAATTGTAAATATTCACACAAAAAACGGAATTGTAAAAGGTGTTTTTGGTTGGCCAGCTATACATACAAGAGATAAATCTAAAGAAGAAGCGCCAAAACCAGACAACATTTTTATTGATACTGGTTGTGCAACAAAAAAAGAAGTAGAAGCTTTGGGAATTCATGTTGGTTGCGTAATTACGTACCCAGATGAATTTCATATTTTAAACGGAGATAAGTTTGTTTGTAGAGCATTAGACAATAGAATGGGTGGTTTTATGATTGCTGAAGTTGCTCGTTTATTAAAAGAAAACAAAAAAGAATTACCTTTTGGATTGTACATAACAAATTCTGTGCAAGAAGAAATTGGTTTACGTGGAGCTGAAATGATTACTCAAACAATAAAACCAAATGTAGCAATTGTAACAGATGTTACTCATGATACAACAACTCCAATGATTGAGGAAAAAAAAGCCGGACTTTTAGAAATTGGTAAAGGGCCAGTTGTTGCTTATGCACCTGCTGTACAACAAAAATTACGTGATTTAATTACAGAAACTGCAGAAGAAAAAAACATTCCTTTCCAACGTTCTGCATTATCTAGAGCAACAGGAACAGATACAGATGCTTTTGCTTATAGCAATGGTGGTGTTGCTTCTGCTTTAATTTCTTTACCTCTACGTTATATGCACACAACTGTAGAAATGGTGCATAGAGATGATGTTGAAAACGTTATTAAAATGATTTATGAAACGTTGTTAAAAATTAAAGACGGAGAAACTTTTTCTTATTTCGAATAAAATATTCAATTATGAATTACGAATTGTTAATTAATAATTCGTAATTTATAATTATTTATCATGGATGAACTTATTGATATTTTAACTCCTGAAGGAAAACAAACAGGAAAAACGGCATTAAAATCGGAAGCTCATAAAAATGGTTGGTTTCACGCAACTGTGCATATTTGGCTTTTTACTTCAGACAAGAAAATACTTCTTCAAAAAAGAGCCTTGACAAAAAAAGTATTTCCGGGTTTGTGGGATATTTCTGTTGCAGGACATGTTGCTGCTCGAGAAGAAATTTTATCATCAGCAAAAAGAGAAGTTTTTGAAGAAATTGGACTTGAATTACAAGAAAAAGAGTTGGTTAAAATTGGCACAAGAATTCATCAAGTTTCACATGCTAACGGAATTCAAGACAATGAACATCATCATGTTTTTATTGCGGAATTAAAAGTTCCTGTAGAGAGTTTAACCATGCAAATTGAGGAAGTTGCTGGTTTACAATTATTCGATTTAAAAGTTTTAAAAGACACAAAAAACCTCGAAAACGTTTTGCTCCCGAGGTTTCACGAATATTATGTTTCTGTTTATGAGAAAATTATTTCACTTTTAAAATAATTTAACAAACTGTAAATAGACACAGTTTTCTAGACACTTATTTTACTGGATTTTCAAAAAACGAATCTGCTAATTTACCTTGGCTAATTAATGGCAATGTAAATTCTGTTGCCGGTTTTGCAGGTTCTGTTGGAATTCCGTTTTCATCTTTTTTATACCAAGTAATTGCTTTTGGTAAAAGTAATCCGTTTACGTTTTCCCAAGAATTGTATTTTATAATATTGAATTTTTCACTTGGCTCTTTAGACTTAAACGTAACTGTATATGCTAACCATTCCATTTGATACGTTTTAGGGTTGTAATACACTATGTAATTATCATCTGGTGAAGTACCAACATTAGATTTGTAAGAAATTTTAAAACCAGGATAATTTGTTCCTTCAAAAACTAAATCGTCTACTTTATCATAAATAATTCCATCATCTGACAAGACAAAAGGCATTGCATAAAAGTAGAAATATAAATTATAGTAAAAAGTTGGGTTTCCTTTATAAGAACCTTTTACCTCTTCATCTAACCAAACTTCTTTACCATCGAAACCTAAAGAATATGTTGGTGAATTCACTACTGTTTTTCTTGAATGTAAATCTGCTGTATGAACTTCTTCTCCTTTATTAAAAGACAAAACCTGTGCTTTTCTCCAAGTATCAATTCCACCGTGTTTTTCAAAAACTTTTCCTAATTCTGTTGGGAAATTTTCTTTTTTAACCTCAACATTTTTTACTTTTTTAGTTTCTTTTTTTGATTCATTTTTACAAGAAACTGTTACTGCAATAATTAGTAATAAAATTATTTTTTTCATTTTTTAGTTTGATTTTATTTTATGATAAAGTCGATTTTTAAATTTGATAATTACAAAAATACAATGAATTTATTATTAAGAAAATTTATTCCTTTTTTAAGGATTGAGTATGCGCGTTAGGGATTGCAGTGGAAATCCTTTTGCCTTTTTCTGGCAAAAGATTGTAGCGTAAAGCCCGTTAAAACGCCCAAAAAACCAAAGTTATAAAATTATATTTTCGCTTGGTAGGTATACAAATCGAAATATCTTCCTTCTAATTTTATCAACTCATCATGCGTTCCTCTTTCTACAATATTACCAGCTTCTACAACCAAAATTTGGTCTGCTTTTTTAATGGTACTTAACCTGTGCGCAATTACAATTGTGGTTCTATCTTTTACCAATTCAGACAAACTTTTCTGAATTAAAGCTTCACTTTCTGTATCTAAACTCGACGTTGCTTCGTCTAAAATAATAATTTTTGGATTTGCCAAAATGGCTCTTGCAATTGCCAAACGTTGTCTTTGTCCGCCAGAAAGTTTTACACCTCTTTCGCCAATTAAAGTATCTAAACCATCATCAAATCTGTCTGTAAATTCGTTTACATAAGCAGCTTTTACAGCATTTTGCAATTCTTTTTCTGTGGCATTTGGTCTTGGAAATAAAATGTTTTCTCTAATAGTTCCTTCGAATAAAAATTCGTCTTGTAAAACAACTCCTAAATATTTTCTAAAACTCGATAATTTAACTTTAGACATATCTTGATTATCGACAGTAATTTTACCCGATTTAGGATTTAAAAATGTTGCGGATAAACCTGCAATTGTAGATTTCCCAGAACCAGAACTCCCAACCAAAGCTGTTACCGAGCCAGAAGGAACTTTAAAATTGATATTATTTATTACCTCTTTTCCCTCTTCATAGGCAAAAGAAACATCATCAAAAATAATTTCTCCTTTTAAATCTTCTAACACAATATTTCTTTCTTCATTATCTTCTTCTGCTGGCATATTCATTAGCTCTTCTGTTCTATCTAAACCTGCCAATGCTTCTGTTAATTGACTACCAATATTACTCATTTGCACAATTGGTGCCACCATAAATGCCAAGAGAAAAGTAAATTGAATAAAATCTCCAAATGTCATTGTGCCTTGCATCATGTAATAACCACCAATTCCCATAACTCCTGTGGTTGCTAAACCGATTAAGAAAGTCGAAGAACTTGTCATAATTGCTGTTGCTGTCATACTTTTCTTTACATTCTGAAAAATATTATCCACTCCTTCTTCAAATACTTTGCTTTCTTGTTCTTCTGCATTAAATGCTTTTATGACACGAATTCCGCCTAAAGTTTCTGTTAAACGACCTTTTACTTCTGCATTAATTTTTCCTCTGGCTCTAAAAATCGGGCGAATATATTTGAAAGATTTTAAAGCTATAAGTCCGAAAATTGATAATGGAACAAAAGTAAAAAGTGTCATCCAAACATTCATTTTTAAGAGTATAACCAAAGTTAAAATTGCCGTAAATGAACCACCAATTAATTGTACCAAACCTGTACCAATAAGGTTTCTAACACCTTCTACATCGCTCATAATCCTGGAAACTAATGCGCCAGATTTTGTGTTATCGAAAAAACTAATTGGTAAAGACAATACCTTTTTTTGTACCTGCGCTCTTAATTCTGATATTAAATATTGTGCTTGAATACTTAATACTTTTGTCAATAAAAAAGAAGTTATTGCTTGAATTGAAATAGCTGCAATAACAACAAATATTACTGTATATAATTGACTATAATCTTTATTAGGTACAACCTCATCTAACAGCACTTTACTTTGTAACGGCAAAACAAAACCAGATAAACTGCGTATAATTATAAGAATTAATCCTACAAAGATTATGTTTTTTCTTGGCCAAATAATGGTTTTAAAAGCTTGTTTTAAGGTTACTTTTGGTTTCTTTTTATGTTCTTTTTTATCTTGTAGATGTTGCATTTATATATTTTATAGATTCATTTAACAGTCAAAAAATATGCCATACAAAAGTGTATGACATATTAGCAAAAAAATAAAAAAAATACTTTTATTTAATGTGTAGCTTCTCCTGCTCCACTTGGTATTCTAATATTTTCTACTATTTCTTGAACGTCTTCTGGAGGATTTGGCGTGCATCTTGAAACTACTATTGCAATTACAAAGTTTGCCAACATTGCAATTGTACCAAAACCTTCTGGAGAAACACCAAACCACCAATCTTCTTTTGTACCTCCACCAAACCAATCGAATTTGAATTTCATCATATAGTAAAGCATTAGTAAAATACCAATTACCATTCCAGAGATAGCTCCTTCTTTATTCATTCTTTTACTAAAAATACCTAAAATTATGGCTGGGAAAAACGAAGCTGCTGCCAGGCCAAAAGCTAAAGCTACTGTTGCTGCTACAAAATCTGGCGGATTAATTCCAAAATAACCAGCTACACAAACAGCAACTACTGCAGCTAATCTTGCAGCAATTAATTCGCCTTTTTCTGTAATATTAGGATTGATCATTTTCTTGATTAAATCGTGAGAAACTGATGCCGAAATAACTAGTAATAAACCTGCAGCAGTTGACAAAGCAGCTGCCAATGCTCCTGCTGCAACTAATGCGATTACCCAATTTGGTAAACCTGCAATTTCTGGATTTGCCAAAACCATAATATCTTTATCAACTACTAATTCATTTTTTGAAGTATCTGCCAAATACTGAACTTTACCATCGTTATTTTTATCATCAAAAGTAATTAAACCCGTTTTTTCCCAATTAGAAAACCATTCTGGCAATTCTGCATATTCTTTATTGCTTACAGTCTCAATTAAATTTGTTCTGGAAAATACTGAAATTGCTGGTGCAGCTGTGTATAAAATAGCAATTAAAAGTAACGCCCAACCAGCAGATTTTCTTGCATCTGCAACTTTTTTAACTGTAAAAAAACGTACAATTACATGTGGTAAACCTGCTGTCCCAAACATTAATGCAGCAGTAATTAAAAACACATCTAATGTAGATTTACTACCAGAAGTATATGCTGCAAAACCCAATTCTCTATGCAAACCGTCTAATTTATCTAATAAATAAACGCCATTTTCATCTGCGCCACCAAAACCTAATTGAGGAATTGGATTTCCAGTCATTTGAATAGAAATAAAAATTGCTGGAACCATAAATGCAAAAATTAACACGCAATATTGTGCAACTTGTGTATATGTAATTCCTTTCATTCCGCCTAAAACAGCATAAAAAAGTACGATTATCATTCCTATAATTACTCCTGTATTTATGTCTACTTCTAAAAAACGTGAAAACACCAAACCTACTCCACGCATTTGACCTGCTACATAAGTGAATGAAACTAAAAGTGCACAAAAAACAGCAACACTTCTTGCAACGTTAGAATAATAACGATCTCCAATAAAATCTGGAACTGTAAATTTGCCAAACTTTCTTAAATATGGTGCTAACAATAAAGCTAATAAAACATAGCCACCAGTCCAACCCATTAAATATACAGAACCATCATAACCATTAAAAGAGATTAAACCTGCCATTGAAATAAATGATGCTGCAGACATCCAATCTGCTGCAGTTGCCAAACCATTTGCTAATGGCGAAACGCCACCACCTGCTACATAAAATTCTTTAGTTGAGCCAGCTCTCGACCAAATTGCAATTCCTATATAAAGTGTAAATGTTATTCCAACTAAAATCCACGTCCAAACTTGAATACTCATAATCTATCTTTTATTTTTCGTTGAAACCAAATTCTTTATCTAACTTATTCATCAACCTTATATATACAAAAATGAGAATTACAAAAACATAAATAGACCCTTGTTGTGCAAACCAAAAGCCGAGTTTAAAACCACCCATTCTTATTGTATTTAGTTCATCTACCAGAATAATTCCAAAAACAAAAGAAACCAAAAACCAAATGCTTAATAATATTGTCAAATACTGCAAATTCTTCTTCCAGTATTTTTTTTTATTTTCTGAAACCATAAGTATGTTGTTAAATATTAATGAATTGCAATATAAATTAATTTGTATACTTTTATATGCCTAATTCTATCTAATTAATGTCATTATTAAACATTGAACTTCTTCAAACTAACTGGATTATTATTTTGCTCTTTTTTACAGTTGCAATTTTTTATGCTTCTGTAGGTTTTGGTGGTGGCTCAAGCTACCTGGCTATTCTTGCTTTAACAGGAATTGTTTTTACACAAATTAGAGCAACTGCTCTATTATGTAATATTGTTGTGGTTTTTGGAAATGTATTTTTATATAATAGGAGAGAAAAATTAAATTTCAAAAAGATTCTTCCGCTCATTTTGTTAAGTATTCCTTTTGCTTATTTGGGTGGCTATTTAAAAATAAGTCAGCAATTCTTCTTTATTTTATTAGGTTTTACTTTGTTATTTGCAGCAATTACAATGTGGGTTTCTAAACGAATTGTTTCTACACATGAAAATAAAATTGACACAAAACCCGTGAAAAATGCAACTTACGGTGGAATTATTGGATTTATTTCTGGTATGGTTGGTATTGGAGGTGGTATTTTTTTAGCGCCGCTTTTACACTTAACTAATTGGGATACACCTAAAAGAATTGCTGCAACTGCAAGTTTTTTTATTCTTGTAAACTCTGTTGCTGGTTTGATAGGGCAATATTCTAATCCAGATTTTTATATTGATTGGAATTTAACTTACATCTTATTAGTTACCGTTTTCTTTGGTGGACAAATTGGTAATAGAATAAGTAATAACTACTTTACTCCTATTCAACTTAAAAAAGCAACTGCCATTTTAATAGCTGTTGTGAGTATTCGAATTTTGATTAAATATTTAGTTTAATATAAAACTTAACCACCTAGAAACATTGAATTCTTGTTTCTTGCTTTATGTTTCTTGTTTCCAAACTTATCAAAAAATAATATTGTGTATCTAATCCATTCCAAATATCTTTGAAGCCATCAATCAAAAAAAATAAAAAATGTTAGAAAATATTTTTACGCTACTAATGTTAGTAATGTTACAAGCTGTTCTAGGTTTTGACAACTTATTATACATTTCTTTAGAATCTAAAAAAGCACCTGAATCTGATCAAAAAAAAGTTAGAAAAAATGGAATTTTAATTGCAATCATTTTAAGGATTGTACTTCTATTCTTGTTAGTTTCTATTATCGATTATTTTCAAGAACCATTTTCTTTTTTAACAGGAAAAATTGAAGATATTGTAAGTTTTGCTTTTAACGGACATAGTATTATTGTTCTTTTAGGTGGAGGATTTATCATTTACACAGCCATTAAAGAAATTTGGCACATGATTTCTACCAAAGGATTGGAAGTATCTGAAATGGCAACAGAAAAAAGATCTAAATCTTCTAAAGCAGTTATTTTTAGTATTGTTTTAATGAATTTAGTTTTTTCTTTTGATTCTATTTTAGCAGCAATTGGTTTAACTAGTGAAATAGAAAACTCTACTACTGCATTTATTATTATGGCAATTGCCATTGTTATCAGTGGATTATTGATGCTTTTTATGGCAGATAAAATTTCTGTTTTCTTATCAAAAAATAGAATGTATGAAGTTTTAGGATTATTTATACTTTTTATTGTGGGTATAATGTTGGTTACTGAAGGTGGACATTTAGCGCATTTAAAATTATTTGGAAACGAAATTGTACCAATGAGTAAAACTACATTTTACTTTGTATTGGCAATTTTAATTATTGTTGATGTTGTACAAGGAAGATATCAAAAGAAATTATTGGCTGAAAAGAAATAAATTAAGTACAAAATTACAAAAGAGCGTTATTTGATAACGCTCTTTTTTTTGCATTAAAATTAAAAAACATTAACAAATGTTTAATTATTTATTCAACAAATTAAACAAAACAAGCTTTATCTTTGTGTTAGAAAATATTGCTTCTAAAAGTGATAATTCAATAGTAATATTGATTTTTTCTAATAAGAAGTTTTTTTTGGTTGATTGATAAGCCACTATAGAAATATGGTGGCTTTTTTATGATAATATTTCTTGAAAACTATCTTGAATTCTTTTCGTTATAATTTGTAGAATTCTTCTATTTATTTCTGAAGAAACTGGTTTATAAAACTCAAATTCTTCCATAGAAAAATGAGCTATAATTAAACCTAAAGTAAAGTTTTTATAATTATTATCCGTCTTAAAAATAGCAGCAACTCTACCTCTTCTCTTTTGTTCTGATAATGCTGGAAAATCTATTTTTCTCTTTAGAAGATAATTTTTAAAAGAGCTAATTAGCAACTGATGTTGCATTTTAATAACGGGTCTTAAAGTTTTATTTTGAAACTCTTCCGTTTCTGAAGTTCCTTTATTTACTAATCCGCTTAAAACTGGTCTTTCTTTATTCATTATCTAACAATTCATTTAATTCTATCTGAAAATCGTATTGCAAATCTTCATGTAATTTATCTATTGCTTTTGTTGCCATTCTAATCTGCGAATCGAAAACATTTTGCAAACGTGTACTCCTTTTTATAGAAGGTCTAAATGTTTTTAACTTTTTACAGAAATACAATAATAATTCTGCTTCAGTTTCTTTCTTTTTAGAATAACGAATGTGTTTTTTTATGGATGATAATATTTTTCGAACACTCTTTCTAATATAATAAAAACTATTGGTGTTTACTTCATCGAACTGAAAATCCATTTCTTCTTTTATCGTTTGAATATACCTTTCTTCGTCATGTGATTCAAACAATAAATAAGTTAGCAATTCTTTATTTTCTTTTTTAAATCTTGCCAAATGTAAACACAACTCTTTTAACTCATTCGCAGATTTATGCGAGAGTTCATCTTTTAATTGTTTAATGGTTACAGCTTTCAAATTTTATTCTATTTAATAAAAAAACCTCACAGTTTAAATAGCTGTGAGGTTTTTTAGTAATCTCTAAAAATTATTTTTCACTAGGTACTACAACTAGTTCATTTACATCTTTATCATAATCTACACCAGGAACTTTAAAACCAAATAGGCTAAAAAACTCATCACTATAGCCTTTTAAATCTCCTAGTTCAGATAAGTTTTCTGTTGTTGCTTTTTTCCAAAGTTCAGCAATTTCTTCCTGAACATCTTCTCGCATTTCCCAGTCATCAATTCTAATTCTTCCTTTATCATCTAAATCTAAATCGCCACCAAATAAACGTTCTGAATATAAACGTTGAATTTGCTCAATACAACCTTCGTGTATTCCTTTGGCTTTCATGATTTTATACAACAAAGAAATGTACAATGGAATTACTGGAATTGCAGAACTTGCTTGTGTAACCAATGCTTTGTTTACAGAAACATATGCTTTTCCACCAATTGATTTTAGTTCGTCTGTAATTTCAAAAGCAGTTGCTTCTAGATGATCTTTTGCCGCACCAATTGTACCATTTCTATACACAGGTTTTGTAACTTCTGGGCCAATGTAAGAATAGGCTACTGTTGTTGCTCCTTCAGAAAGTAAATTTTCTGCTTTTAAAGCATCTATCCACATTTTCCAATCTTCACCTCCCATTACAGTTACTGTATTTTTAATATCATCTCCTTCAGCAGGATTTATAGATATTTCCGATACTTTTCCTGTATGAAAATCTACCGTTTTATTTGTAAAAACTTCTCCTATTGGTTTTAAAACCGACTTAAATCTTTCTCCTGTATTTGGATGTGTTCTAACTGGCGAAGCCAAACTATAAATAACCAAATCTATCTGACCTAAATCTTCTTTTATTAAGTCTACAACTTGTTGTTTAATCTCGTTAGAAAACGCATCTCCATTTATACTTTTTGCATATAAACCTGCTGCATGAGCTTCTTTTTCGAAAGCTGCAGTATTATAATAACCTGGTGAAGCTGGTCTTCCTTCAGTTGCTGGTTTGTCAAAAAAGACACCAATTGTTGCTGCGTCAGATCCAAAAGCACTTGTAATTCTTGATGCTAAACCAAAACCTGTTGAAGAACCTAATACTAAAACTTTTTTAGCGCCTTCAATTTTTCCTTTAGATTTTACATATTCTATTTGATTTTTTACGTTTTGTTCACAACCTGTTGGATGTGAAGTTAAACAGATAAAGCCTCTTGTTCTTGGTTCTATAATCATTGTTGTTTATTTTTAGTTTGATAAAAAAGAATTTACATTCTCTTCAATTCTATTTAATACATTTTCTGTAGAAGCTTTTACAAAAGTTTCTCCAGTAATTTGTTCGAATAATTCTATATATCTATTTGAAATTTCTGTGATTTTGGCATCAGACATTTCTGGTATTTGCTGATTATCTTGTCCCTGGAACCCGTTTTCAATTAACCATTGTCTTACAAACTCTTTAGACAATTGTTTTTGAGATTCGCCTTTATTTTGTCTTTCTTGATATCCTTCAGCATAAAAATATCTTGAAGAATCTGGCGTATGAATTTCATCAATTAAAACAATTTTACCGTCTTTTGTTTTTCCGAATTCATATTTAGTATCTACCAAAATAAGTCCTCTTTTTGCAGCAATTTCTGTTCCTCTTTTGAATAATTTACGCGTATAATCTTCTAAAATTAGATAATCTTCTTCAGAAACAATTCCTTTTGCTAAAATATCTTCTCTTGAAATATCTTCATCATGTTCTCCATTATCTGCTTTTGTAGATGGTGTAATTATAGGATTTGGAAATTTATCATTCTCCTTTAAACCTTCTGCCATTTCAACGCCACACAAAACTCTTTTACCTAATTTGTATTCACGAGCTGCATGACCAGACATATAACCTCTAATAACCATTTCTACTTTAAAAGGCTCACATAAATGACCAACTGCTACGTTTTCATCTGGGTTTGCAATTAACCAATTAGGCACAACATCTGCTGTGTCATTCATCATTTTAGTTGCAATCTGATTCAATATTTGACCTTTAAAAGGAATTTGACGTGGCAAAATTACATCGAAAGCAGACAATCTATCTGTTGCAATCATTACTAGAAGCTCGTCATTAATATTGTAAATTTCTCTTACTTTACCTTTGTAAACAGAATTTTGGTTCGGAAACTTAAAATTCGTTTCGTTAATTGTATTCATTATAATTGTTGTGTTGTTTGTTGTTGCAAAAATAGTGATTTAAAAAGTTATTTTTTCTTCTTTTTTAAACGTTTTATTTGCTTTAAATTATCTGTAATTGGTGTTGCTGTTATTTCTGTTTCACCAGGAATAAAATAGAAGAAATAAGCAGAATTTTGTCCTATTTTACGTACATCTAATCTTTCATTATCTTTAAAAACTAATGTGTAATTAGGAACAATTTCTTCTGACTTAATTTTTTGCTTTGTACCAATTCCCATTCCTGTTCTCATTGAAATAAACAATAAGAAAAAGATAAACATCATTCCTGGAAGTTGATTTTTCCTCTTACTTAACGCGTCATATTTTTTATCCCATTTTTCTATGTTATATACTTTTTGATACCATTTTTTAACTCTTAAATATGCATAAAACTTAAACATCCATTTTGTAAAGTATAAATGCATCAACCAAAACATTAAAGCAAGAAATAGAGAGATTTTCCAGTTATTAGTTAATAAACTTATTGGAGAAATTAAGGCATCTAAAATTGTGGTGTAATTCAAATAAGAAACTCCAAAAATTCCATAGAAAATTGCATCACTTATAATTCCTAAAATAATTAAATATAAATAACCGATATAAAAATAATCTTGTAGACCTAATTTACTCTCTTCTATTTTTATCATTCTGTTTCTATACTTTTATATGCTGATATAATTTTTTTAACGAGTTTGTGTCTAACCACATCTTTATCATCTAGATAAACTTGTGCAATTCCGTCAATATCTTTTAAAGCTAATAAAGATTCTTTTAAGCCAGAAACTTGCTTTCTAGGTAAATCTATTTGCCCTGGATCTCCAGTAATAATAAACTTTGCACTTTTTCCCATTCTGGTTAAAAACATTTTCATTTGATTGTGCGTTGTGTTTTGTGCTTCATCTAAAATTACAAACGCATTGTCTAAAGTTCTACCACGCATAAATGCCAAAGGTGCAATTTGAATTACGCCTTTTTCTAAATGAGATTCTAAACGTTCATGCGGAATCATATCTCTTAATGCATCATATAAAGGTTGCATATAAGGGTCTAATTTTTCTTTTAAATCACCAGGAAGAAACCCTAAATTTTCTCCAGATTCTACTGCTGGTCTTGTTAAAATAATTCTTCTAACTTCTTTTTCCTTTAATGCTTTTACAGCCAAAGCAACTGCTGTATATGTTTTACCTGTTCCTGCAGGTCCTACTGCAAAAAGCATGTCATTTTTTGCCATTAAAGTAACCATTTTACGTTGGTTTTCTGTTTGCGGTTTTATCAACCTTCCACTAACACCATGCACTAAAACGTCTTTTGCTTTTTTAGAAGCTGCATTTTTTTCATCATTTCCAGAAGAAGTTAAAATACGTTCTATACTATTTTCGTCTAACTTATTATATCTGTTGTAGTACTTTATTAATCTCTCGATTCTAATTTCAAATTCATCTAAAAGATCAGATTCTCCATAAATCTTCATTTTAGAGCCTCTTGCTACAATTTTAATTTTAGGAAAGTATCTTTTAAGCTGTTCTATTGTACTGTTTTGTGCTCCAAAAAATTCACCAGGATTAATTTCTGTTAGTTCTATAATGCGTTCGTTCAAATGTTTATTTTTATATGTTTGACACTAATTATATTTCAACTAAAAATAGCGAATAAAATCTCTAAATTGATTAGATTTGCGTAAAATAGTTAACAACTTTTACACAACTAATTAACAGCAAAAATTCTTATGGCATTTATAACGCTTACTACAGATTTTGGAACCAAAGATCATTTTGTGGGTGCTGTTAAAGGAGCTATTTATTCTGAATTGGAAGATGCTAAAATTGTAGATATTACTCATGAAATATCTCCATTTAACATTACAGAAACTGCGTATATTTTAAAAAATTCTTACAAAAGCTTTCCTAAAGGAACCATACATATAATTGGTGTAGATTCAGAATTAAGTGATGAAAATAAACATATAGCATTAGAATTAGATGGTCATTTTTTTGTGTGTCCAGACAATGGTTTAATCTCTATGATTGCTTCAGAAATTAAACCAACAAAAATTGTTGAAATTAATATTCATGATAGAATAGAAAGTAGTTTTCCTGTATTAGATGTTTTTGTACAAGTTGCCTGCTTTATTGCTAGAGGCGGAAATTTAACTGTTATTGGAAAAGAAATTAATGAGTTTAAAAAGATTATTGAGATTCAACCAAAAGCAAATCAGGCAGAAACTCAAATAGTAGGTGGTATTATATACATAGATAATTATGGAAACGTAATTACCAACATCAGTAAAAAAATGTTTAATGACATTGGCAAAGGAAGAAATTTTAAAATTACAGCTAAAAAGCATTCTTTTACTAAAATCTTCTCAAAATATAATGAAGTTGCAACTAATAGCGCTTACAGTAATCAACAGTATGAGGGTCATAAATTAGCCATTTTTAATTCTGCCGAATATTTAGAAATTGCTATTTACAGAAGTAATTTAGACACTGTTGGTGGTGCTTCTTCTTTATTAGGCTTGGCCTATAGAGATACAGTAGTTATTGATTTTGTTAATCAACCAGAACAAGAATTTACCATTTTAAATTAAACAATGTTTGTACGAATTGTAAAGATGAGTTTTCATCAAGAACATATTAAGGCTTTTCAAGAAATTTTTGAAGAAAAAAAAGAATTTATAAGAAATTCTGATGGTTGTAAATTACTAGAGCTTTATCAAGATAAAAATAATCCTGAAATATTTTTCACCTATTCTTATTGGGAAAAAGAAGAAAATTTAGAAAACTACAGAAATTCTGAACTCTTTAAAACAGTTTGGGCAAAAACAAAAATATTATTTAACGACAAACCGGCTGCATGGAGTGTAGATAAAAAAGTTTCATTAGCTTAAATATAAATAAATTGAGTTTCTACCAACAATAAAACAAATTAAACAAATAACTTAAATATTGATTTTTTATAAATAATTATGACATACAATTTTACCCCTTTTCCAGTTTTAGAAACAGAAAGACTAACTTTAAGAGCATTAACATTAGAAGATGCAAAACCTTTATTTGCCTTAAGATCTAACAAATCTATTAACAAATTTATAGAAAGAAAGGTACCAAGAAACTTATCTGAAATAAGAGCTTTTATCGAAAAAATTGCTATCTCAATAGAGAATAACAAACGCGTATTTTGGGTTTTAGAATCTAAAAACAGTAATGAACTTTTAGGGTCTATTAGTTTGAGTTACTTCGATTTTGAAGATAATTATGCAGAAATTGGTTATGAAATTCATCCAGATTATCAAGATAGAGGTTATATGACAGAAGCCTTAAATGAAGTTGTAAAATTTGGTTTCGACAATTTAGAGTTAAAAACTATAGAGGCTTTCACGCACCAAAATAATAATGCTTCTATTGCGTTATTAGAAAAAAACAATTTTGTTTCTTTTCCAGAAAGAAGAGATGAAGGTTTTGAAAACAACAGAAGTTGGATGATAGAGAAAAATTAAGAGCAGAAATTCAAGGAAAAAAGCGAATATATATCGTTCGAAAACTTAAATTTAAAAATAAACACAAATTTGATAGCCATATTAAAAAAAGAATTCAACTCATTTTTCTCAAGCCCAATTGCTTATTTAGTAATTGGTGTTTTCTTGTTGATTAATGGTTTATTTCTTTGGATTTTTAAAGACGATTTTAATATTTTAAATGCAGGTTTTGCAGATATCAATCCGTTTTTCTTTTTAGCTCCTTGGGTTTTTCTATTCTTAATTCCTGCAATTACTATGAAGAGTTTTGCTGATGAGTTTAACAACGGAACCATAGAACTTTTAAAAACAAAACCAATTTCTGATTGGCAAATTGTCTTAGGGAAATTTTGGGCTTCACTCCTACTAGTTGTTGTTGCTTTAGTTCCCACTTTAACTTATGTTTTTACGGTTAATGAATTAGGAAACCCAGTTGGAAATCTAGATTTCGGGAGTACAATTGGCTCTTATATTGGTCTATTGTTTTTAGCATCAACATATACAGCAATTGGTTTATTTACTTCTACTCTATCTAAAAATCAGATAGTTGCCTTTATTTTAGGTGTTTTTATCACTTTTATATTATTTTATGGTTTCGATTCGATTTCTAATTCATTTGGAAACGATTCTATCACCATAAAAAAAATAGGAATTAACGAACATTTTAAAAGCATTTCACGTGGTGTTATTGATACAAGAGATGTAATTTATTTTTTAAGTGTTACTTTTTTCTTTTTATTCATTACTAAAACACGTTTAGAAAATGAATAAAAACACAAAATATATAATTTATTTAATTCTTGGTTTAATAGTTTTAAACGTTATAAATCAATCTTTTTATAAACGTTTCGATTTAACTGCCGACAAACGTTACACACTTTCTAAAACTACAAATACAATTATTTCTAATGTTGATAAAATTCTCTTTATAAATGTATATTTAGAAGGCGATTTTCCATCAGAATTTAAACGATTACAAGTAGAAACCAAACAATATTTAGAAGAGTTAGCAGCAGAAAATTCTAACATAAAAATACATTTCGAAAATCCCGATAACCAAAGAGAAAACTTGGTTAAAAAAGGAATGTTACCAAGTCAATTAACAGTAGAAGAAGAAGGAAAACTTTCTGAAGCCATAATATTTCCATGGGCAGAAATTAACTACGGAGATAAAATAGAAATTGTTTCATTACTGCCAAATGCAATTGTGGCCTCGCAAGATGAGCAATTGCAGAAAGCAATTGAAAATCTTGAGTATAGTTTTTCGAATGCAATTAATTCCATCACTCAAAAAAAACAAAAAAGTATTGCCGTAATTACTGGAAATGGCGAACTACCAGACATTTATCAATATAGTTTTTTAAATGAAGTTGCTAAAAAATATCGTTTGGCAAAGTTCACTTTAGATTCTGTTGCTACAAATCCGCAGCAAACTTTAAAAGATTTAGCATCAATAGATTTGGCAATTATAGCCAAACCAACTCAATTATTTTCTTCGGAAGAAAAGTTTGTTTTAGACCAGTTTATTGCAAATGGCGGAAAAACACTTTGGATGATAGATAATGTACAAGCAGACCAAGATAGTTTGTTTAACGGAGGAAAAATGTTAGCATATCCAAGAGATTTAGGGTTAACAGATTTGTTATTTTCATACGGAATTAGAATCAACACAACATTAGTTAAAGATTTATATGCAGCAAAAATACCTGTTGCAACTGGCCAAGTTGGTAACCAAACACAGTTTCAAAATTTAGAATGGTTTTACCATCCTTTGGTTGGAGGAAATCCAAATCATCCAATCACAAAAAATGTTTCTCCTGTAAGATTACAGTTTGCAAATCAGATTGATACTTTAAAAAATAACATTAAAAAAACACCTTTATTAGTTAGCTCTTTATTAACTCAAAAAGTAGGAACGCCAACTTTTATAGAATTACAATCTATTGCTGATGAAGTTTTAGAAACTGATTATAAAAGCGGAAATCAATTATTTGCAGTGTTGTTAGAAGGTAATTTTAATTCAGCTTATAAAAATCGAGTAAAACCTTTTGAAACATCTCTTTTTAAAGAAAATGCAATTAATAATAAAATGATTGTAATTGCTGATGGTGATGTTGGGAAAAATCAGATTTTAAAAGAACAACCTTTTGATTTATCTAGAGATAAATGGACAAACGAACAATTTGGGAATAAAGATTTCTTACTAAATTCAGTTGATTATTTATTAGATGATGTTGGTTTGATGAATTTAAGAAACAAGTCACTACAAATAAGAATGTTAGACAAACAAAAAGCCTTTAAAGAAAGAACTTATTGGCAATTCTTAAATGTTGTTTTACCGCTAATTTTATTATTTATTTTTGGGTTTGTTTTTAATTATTTAAGAAAAAGAAAATATAGTTAGTAGTAAACTAAATCTTCATTAAATTATCATGAATAAACTCATAGTCTAAAACGTTTTGTAACTTTTTAGAACTAATAATTTTCCATTCGTATGTGTCATTTTCTTCAAAAACTGGTACTTCTAAACCTTTGCTCATTCTAGCATTTACATAAAACTCTTCCCTTGTAGGATGATGATTAGAACACGCATTAAATGTTTCATTCCAGCAATTCTTAGCAATAATTGTATGCATAATTTCAATACAATCTTCTCTATGAATCATATTTACAAAACCTTTTGGTTGCGGAATTTTCTTTCCGTTTTTAAACCAGTTAGCTGGATGCCTTTCTCCACCAAACAAACCAGCAAAACGAATAATTGTTGTTTCGAAAAAAGTGTTTTCTCTAAATAAATTTTCAATTTCTACCAACGGATTATTTTCTACAACAATATCTTCTTCCGTCATTTTTTTATTAATTCTAGGATATACTGAAGTAGAACTAATAAAAATCACTTTTTGCACAGAAGAATTCTGTATTTGAGAAATCAAGTTTTCAAAACCATCTAGATCTTTAGATGTGATTGCAATAATTAAAATATCAGTATTTAAAAAATCGTCAAACTCTTCAAATTCAGAGATATTTACTAAATAAGTTTCAATTCCTTCAGCTTCTAAAATTGCTATTTTTTCTTCCGAAGTTGTAGAACCCTTAACAGATAACCCATCTTCTAACAATGAAATTGCTAGTGGTTTTCCTAGCCAACCACAACCTAAAATACTTACTCTATTCATTATTTAACAACTTGCATTATCACAACAATTATCATCTTTTACTAATTTACAAGAAACTACTGCCAACAAAGCTCCTAATACTGGCGCAATCATATACAACCACAATCCTTGTATATTTCCAGAAACAATATTTGGCGCTAAAGAACGCGCAGGATTCATAGAAGCATTTGTAATTGGCCCAGCAAACATTGCTTCTAACAAAACCACAGAACCAATTGCAATTCCAGCAATAATTCCTATTTCTTTGCTTCCTGTAGAAACGTTTATAATGACTACCATTAAGAAAAAAGTTAATAACAATTCTAACACAAATGCTCGCCAAACATCTACAGTTGGTATAGTTGCTCCTAAATTTTCACTTGCAGGAAACAGAAACCATAGTATTAAACTCGCAGCAAAAGCTCCTAAAATTTGAGCAATTATATATTTTGGTACTTCTTTCCAAGAAAACTTTTTAGCATACGCAAAAGCGATTGATACTGCAGGATTAAAATGCGCTCCAGAAGTTTCGCCAAAAGCGTAAATCATTGCCATAACAATTAAACCCCAAGTAATTGCAATCCCAACATGGGTAACTTCTCCACCAGTAACTTCGTTAACAGTCATTGCTCCTGTTCCACAGAAAATCATTGAGAAAGTTCCAATAAATTCAGAAATATATCTTTTCATACTTATAAATAAGTACAAATATACATTGCTTTATTTTAAGGTTTTGTTAACATTTACTGTTTTTTGAAGTCGTAATTTTGATATAACTATTAACTAATTATAATAACGAATCATGAAAAAAATTTCAATTAAATTTTTAAGTACGCTAACTGTTTTTACGTTAGTTTTCTTTACAAGTTGTCAGAATAAAGAAACAAATGAAGAAACTGTAAAAGAAGTGAAAGAGGAAATTAAAAAAGCTCCAGCTGCAAGAATTGCTTCTCCTGCTCCAAGTCCTTTTTCTACATTAGAGCAAAAAGTTGGTTTAACAGATGTTACAATTGAGTATTCTAGACCAAATATGAGAGGTCGTACTATTTTTGGCGATTTAGTTCCTTATGGAAAAACTTGGAGAACTGGTGCAAATGCCAATACAAAAGTTACTTTTAGTACAGATGTTACTGTAAATGGTACAAATGTTGAAAAAGGATCGTATGCTTTATATACAGTTCCAAACCAAAAATCTTGGGACATTATGTTATATAGTGATGCTAATAATTCTGGATTACCAAAAGAATGGGATGATGCAAAAGTTGTTGCAAAAGTTTCTGCTGAAGTAGTAAAAATGCCAATGAATATTGAAACTTTTACAATTACATTAGACGATTTAACAAACAATTCTGGAGTTATTGGACTTCTTTGGGAAGATGTTTATGTTGGTTTGCCAATTACAGTAGATACAGATAAAGCTGTTATGGCTTCTATTGATGAAGTGATGAAAGGTTCGCCAAACGCAAATGCTTACTATACAGCTGCAGTATATTTTAAAACTGAAAATAAAGATATAGACAAAGCGTTAATTTGGGTAGATAAAGCGATTGAAATGACTAAAGAAGATCCTAAATTTTGGATGTTAAGACAACAATCTTTAATTCATGCAAAAGCTGGTAAAACCGAAACTGCAATTGCTGCAGCTAAAAAATCTTTAGAATTAGCTAAAAAAGCTGGTAATGACGATTATGTAAAAATGAATGCAGATTCTTTAAAAGAATGGGGAGCAAAGTAAATTGATTTCTCTTTTAAAATATTAAAAAAAACTCAAGTGTAAGCTTGAGTTTTTTTTTGACAACAAATGTTTTCAGTATTGATTATCTCCTCAAAAAAATATAACTTAGCTAACTATGAATATAAAAAATTAAAACGTTACATAATTCGTGTTAACGTTGGCAGTAATTAAAAACTGAAAAATAAAATGAATAAAACACTCTTTTTAATCCAAGTAATACTTTTTTTAAGTTGTAATAACCAAAATAAAAACAAAGTACCAAAGGAAATAATATCAAAACATAAAATTCAAAAAACTGAGACTTCTAAAGTTACAACTAAATTTAAAATAGTTTTTGATTCTAAACAAGTTTCAAACTATAAAGTAAAGAAATCTGAAACTGAATTTATAAAAATAATGTTTAAAAAAATTTCTGAATATAGTTACAGTGAATTACAAAATCTAACAAAGTACAGGCGACTTACCTTGTCAATTATAGTTCCTTCAGACATTTCAAAATCAAGTTTGGAAAACACAATGAAATCCATTGTATATGATACAACAAAGCAGAACGAAGATATTGATGAAATTATTATTTTTGCTTACGACAACAAGAATGATATTGATAATGGTTTTACATTTGGAAAATTATTGTGGACTCAGAAAGGAGAACAAGGTAATATAACACCTTATATCGTTTGGGAAAACATTCGAGACAATTATGATTTTAACATATCAATTAAAAATAAAGTAGGAAACATTAACAAAACTAATCTACCTACTAAAAGAGAATTAGAAATTTATAGTGAAATCGTAAATGAAAATGGTCAGTACAATGGAAAAAGTGAGGAACAAATTAGAAAAATTATAATGAAAAAATACAAAATTAACTCGAATAATGAATACGACAGTATTTATTTAAAAGTAGGAGTTTATAAAATATTCTAAATAACTACTGCCAACACAGTAAAGAATTAATTGCTTACTTTTTGCTTACTTACGAAAATCCTTGCGGATTTTCTTTGTTAGTAATTAAACCACGCAACTAACCATACAAAAAACACGTTAGCGAATATTCTTAATTAATACTCCAAACCAATAATCTCTCTAACATCATCCAAGGTTTTCATTAAGTTTTTAGAGAAATCGAAAGTCATAATATTGCTTTCTTTTTTACCATCTCTTAGAAGCTGATTAAAATGTTCTATTTCGAAATTATAACCATTGGTTTTATTTTCAAACTGAATAGTTTCTTCTTTTTCTTCGGAAATAATAGTTACAGAACTTGGTGCGTGAAATTGTCTGTTAATAATTAGTTTTCCTTTTTCGCAAGTAAAAATTGCTTCTGTTTTTGTTTCTTCTAACAACGTACTTTTTAGAATTGCCTTTGAGTTTTCATATTGAAAAACCATAGAGCAACTCGAATCTGCTCCATTCTCGAAAAAAGTGGCATTTGCTTTTATATTTTTTGGGTTTCCTAAAGTTGATAAAGCTGCAAAAATTGGATAAATGCCAATATCTAACAAACTTCCTCCACCAACTTCTTTCTTAAAAACTCTGCTCTCTTCATTGTAGGTTGGATGGAAACCAAAATCGGCTTGTAATTCAATCACTTTACCTAATTTTTCTTGTTGCAAAAATTCTAAAGCAAATTTATAGTGTGGCAAAAAATAAGTCCACAAAGCTTCCATTAACAAAGTATTATTTTCTTTGGCTATTGCAATCATTTCAGCAACTTCCTTTGAGTTCATTACAAATGGTTTCTCACATAAAACTGCTTTTTTATTTTGCAAACAAAGTACAGCATGTTCTTTATGAAAACTATGTGGAGTTGCAATGTAAATAGCTTCCACTTCTGGGTCTTTTGCTAAATCTTTATAAGAATTATAGGCTTTTTTTGCATTGTATTTCTTTGCAAATTCGTTTGCATTATCCATGTTTCGAGAAGCAACTGCAACTAATTCTGCATCTTTAATTGTTCCTAAATCTTCTGCAAATTTATTGGCTATTTTTCCTAAACCAATGATTCCCCATTTAATCTTTTTCATTTTATTTTTTTTTTAAACTTCACTCAATTTTAATTTTGGCTTTTTTGGTAAAAACGATTGAATTACAATCGCAATTCCCATTACCAACGCACAACCCAATAAGTTCAACCATAAATAAGGCAACCAATCTAAAAAATACACTGCAATAATAATTGCTTGTGTAATTAAAGCCGCAATAAAAACAGCATTTCCTTTTACAAATTTTATAAAAAATGCGAGTAAGAAAATTCCCAGTACATTTCCATAAAAAATAGAACCAATAATATTTACAAGCTGAATTAAATTATCAAACAAATTGGCAATACAAGCCACAGAAATGGCAATAATTCCCCAAGCTAAAGTGAACCATTTAGACGCTTTTACAAAATGCTCATCGCTCTTTTCTCCTTTTACATTTCGCTTGTATAAATCCATTGCAGTTGTGCTCGCCAACGCATTTAATTCAGATGCTGTTGAAGACATTGCTGCAGACAAAATTACCGCTAACAAAAGTCCTATTAATCCTCTTGGCAAATTGTTTAAAATAAAATGAATAAACACATAATCTTTATCATTTGACTCTATTTTATCAAGCGTATTTTCTTCGTCAATTTTATCGATAATTACTTTCGATTTTGCTTTTAAAGCCAAATCTCTTGTATTTAAATCTAAAATTTGTTGTTTTTCTTCTGGCTGAAAACCATCAGCAAAAATTATTTTTTTAGCGTTTTCAATTTTAATATGTTCGTCTTGTAATTGCTGATATTCATTCGCGTATTTAGATTTTATAACTTCTTCATTTGCGCCAGGATTAAAATTTAAAGGCGAAGGATTAAATTGATAAAACACAAAAACCATTACACCAATCAGTAAAATAAAGAATTGCATTGGCACTTTTAAAAGTCCGTTAAAAATTAAACCCAACTGACTTTCACGAACAGATTTCCCTGACAAATAACGCTGCACCTGACTTTGATCTGTCCCAAAATAAGACAACATTAAAAAGGTTCCACCTAAAATCCCTGTCCAAACTGTGTAACGATTACTCAAATCGAAAGAAAAATCTAACACTTCCATTTTTCCACTTGCACCAGCAATTTTTAATGCTTTTGTAAATGTAATATCAGCAGGAAGTTGACTCATAATCATATAAAAAGCGATTACCATTCCACAAAAAATGATAATCATTTGTTGTTTCTGCGTAACATTTACTGCTTTTGTTCCTCCAGAAACTGTGTAAATAATCACCAAAAAACCGATGATAATATTCAACGTTAATAAATCCCAACCAAGAACTGCGCTTAAAATAATTGCAGGCGCAAAAATGGTAATTCCTGCTGCCAAACCACGCTGAATTAAAAACAAAATCGCTGCCAAACTTCTTGTTTTTAAATCGAATCTTCCTTCTAAAAATTCGTAGGCTGTGTAAACCTTCAATTTGTGATAAATAGGTATAAAAACCACGCAAATTATAATCATGGCAATTGGCAAACCGAAATAAAATTGCACAAATCCCATTCCACTATGAAACGCTTGTCCTGGCGTCGATAAAAACGTGATTGCACTCGCTTGTGTTGCCATAACCGACAATCCTATCGTCCACCATTTGGAGTCACTTCCACCTTTTATATAGTCAGTTACGTTCTTGCTTTTTCGTGTCACATACGTTCCGTAAGCAACTATAAACAAGAGCGTTATTGATAACACAATCCAATCTACTGTGGCTAATTTGCTTTCTATTTCCATAACTAAACTGTAAAATAATTAGTAATTAAATAAAACGCAATCAAATACACCAAATTTGCCACTAAAACCAGTGTGTACACTTTTTTCCAAACGTATTTTTGTTCTTTCATTTTGTATTATTTTTTTGAAGCTATTTCCTGCTTTCGCTACTCGCTTTTTTTATTTTTTTCAAACAAAAAAATAAAAAAGAGCTCAAACAGACCGCTCAATCAGGGCTAAACTTGTTTGCCAGCATTCTGCTTTTTCGAATAACAGATTGCTTCGTACCTCGCAATGACGCTTATTTATAGTTGTTCCTTAACAAGTCGAATCCCGTACTTTAAACTCGAAATATTAAACCTTGAACTTATTTCCCTACAGACAACATATTCGCAAACAATTTATACGCACCAGAAACTCCAGCAGGTAATTCTCTAAAGAAACTTAAACCTGTATAGATGTAATTTCCTTTCCCGTATTTTGCTATTAATAAACTTCCGTTTTTTGGGGTTTCTCCTTTATCATTCATCGATAAAATTGATGTATAATTTGCATCCCAAGAACTTGGAAAATACAAACCTCTTTCTTGTACCCAACCTTTAAAATCTTTTGGCGTAATTTTATTAGGAAAGTTCAATAAAGAATTGCTTTTATCTAAAATTCTAATTTCAGCAAATTCGTCTGTAACTCTGTCTCTGGATAATTGTAATGGAAATGGAGGAGCCACATCTACTCCTCTGTTTGTATTGTATTGCACAATCATATTTCCGCCATTTTTTACATATGCTAACAAAAATTTCTGCTTGAATTTCAATTCTTTTACCACATTGTAAGCTCTAATTCCCAATACAATGGCGTCGTATTTTTGTAAATTTTCAGCATTAATTTCTAACGGATTAATTTCTTCTACAGTATACCCAATTTGACGTAAATTATCTGGCACAGTATCTCCTGCTCCTTTTATATATCCAATATTATTGCCAACTTTTTCAATATTTAAGCGAACAATTTTTGCTTCAGAATTTAATAAAACAGATTGTTTAGGAATGTGATTGTAATTAATTTCCACTAATTCTTTATTGTATTCTTTTCCATCAGAAGTTACAATTACTTTAAGCTTTCCTTCAGATTGATTTTTTGGAGGAAAAACTAAAAATTCAACTTTATGAACATCCCCTTTCTCTTTAATTCTAAAAATTTTAGTTCGAGTAGAAGTTTTCCAACCATTAGGAACTTCAATTTTAACATTTCCTACAACATTTTTTTCTCCAGCTAGAATTTCAACAAATATTCTCTCTGGTTTTTCTGAAGAAAAAATAATCACTTTATCTTTTAGTTTTGTAATTACTTTTGGCAGAATTTCAAAAGGCTCATAAATTTCTCCTTTGTCTCTTTCAGCATATCTTCTTACCACCTGTTTTGTAATGGAAACAGGCACGTTTTCCATCATTAAATTAAACGTAATTTTTGTTGGTCTTGGTGTTTCTGGTTTCCCAATTAATAACTGATTTTTTACAGTGTACATTCCTAAAGAAGCATTTTCTCTTAACCAATAAGGATCTGAATATGTATTCGTTTTTAATTGAATCGTTTCTTTAAAATTTGACTTTTTATTACTTTCTAATTCAATATTTTTAGCAATCTTTTTTCCGTCAATCGTAGAATAAATAGAAGTTAATTCAATTGGAAAATTACTTCTATTTAAGGCTTCAAAATTAATTTCTATTGAAGAATTTGGAGTTCCTGAAGAACTCACTGCAGAAGCTTCTAAATACAAACCTGCACAAGCTTCAATAATTTCTAACAGCTGCTTTTCTTTAATTTTTCTCCAATGATTGTCTTTTAATTTCAGAATTTTCTGATACGCTTCTAACAACATTGGTAAATGTTTAGACGGATTTACAAAATCGAATTTTTCTTCAACTTCATATAAAATATCGCCAATTTCGCCACCATTTTCTAAACGATTCCAAGTGGTGTTTATTCCAGAAAAAATATCGTTTTTATCTTTTGGTTTATCGCCTTTTAAAAACTCTGCATATTCTGTTTGTTCTCCTCTTGTTGTTAATCTTCCAAAACCTTGGCACAAATGCTGACTACTTGCCATCGAAGCTAATTCGTTGTTAGATAAACCTTTTAACGGATAATACACACCAATATCGAACTTTGTAAAATCTTTTGCAATTTCTTTAAATTTCTCTTTATCTCTGTAAAACCATGAAGAAGTATTCTGAAATAATCTCTTTGGTTGCCAAGTTTCAGTATATTTTAATTGCTCTGGAAATTGTCTTTTATCACCAACTTTATCAAAAGCTTCTACACTTAAAATTGCAGAACTTGTATGATGTCCATGAGTTGTTCCTGGAGTTCTGTGATCAAACCTGTTGATAACTACATCTGGCTTAAATGTTCGAATTGCCCAAACAACATCGCTTAAAACTTCATTTTTATTCCAAATTTCTAAAGTTTCATCTGGATGTTTAGAATATCCAAAATCATTCGCTCTTGTAAATAATTGTTCACCTCCATCAACTCTTCTTGCTGCTAATAATTCTTGCGTTCTAATTACGCCTAACAATTCTCTAATTTCGGGACCAATTAAATTCTGACCTCCATCTCCTCTTGTTAAAGACAAATAACCAGTTCTTGCTTTTACATTGTTAGCTAAATAAGCAATTAAACGTGTATTTTCATCATCTGGATGTGCAGCAATGTATAAAGCAGTTCCTAAAAAGTTTAGTTTTTGAACTTTCTCGTAAATCTGATTTGAAGTTAATTTAGCTGGCTTTTGTGCAAATATTGTAGTAGAAATCAGCAAAAAAACTGATAATATTGGTAGAATTCTCTTCATTTTAACGGTTTAGTAAGCAAACAAATGTACTTTTTTTATCAACCAAAATAAGCGAATTAACATAATTATAACGTTTGTAAAATCATCAACAAAATTGCTCATAACCTGTTGATAAATTAATTTTCAGAATAACATATTAAGGTTATATTTGTAATACTAATTAAGATAAGAAAATCAATGAAATTTATTGTATCGAGTTCGCAATTACTAAAACAATTACAGGTTTTAGGTGGCGTTATAAATAGTAATAATACATTACCAATTTTAGACAACTTTTTGTTTGAATTGTCTGAAAATCAACTAAAAGTTTCTGCATCAGATTTAGAAACTACAATGAGTTCTGTTGTAGATGTAGAAAGTGATAGCGAAGGTTCTATTGCTGTTTCTGCACGTTTATTGTTAGATACTTTAAAGACGTTTCCAGACCAACCTTTAACATTTAAAACGGAAGGAGACAATACAATTGAAATTAGCTCTGACCAAGGAAAATACGATATGGCATATTTTGGTGGTGATGAATTCCCAAAAGCGGTTTCTTTACCATCTCCAAGCCAAACAGTTGTTCCTGCACATATTTTAGGAACTGCAATTTCGAAAACTATTTTTGCTGCTGGAAACGACGATTTACGTCCAGTTATGAGTGGAGTTTTCTTTCAGTTTAGCTCTCAAAGTTTAACGTTTGTGGCTACTGATGCTCATAAATTAGTGAAATATTCCAGAACAGATGTTACTGCAGATCAAACTGCAGAATTTATTATGCCAAAGAAACCTTTAAATTTATTAAAAGGAATTTTAGGTGGTTCTGATAGCGATGTAACTATTGAATATAATGACGCAAATGCAAAATTCACTTTTGACAATGTGGTTTTAGTTTGTCGTTTAATTGATGGGAAATATCCAAATTACGAAGCAGTTATTCCAAAGGAAAATCCGAATAAATTAACTGTTGATAGAGCTTCTTTCTTAAATTCTGTAAGACGTGTTTCTATTTTCTCAAGCAAAACAACACACCAAATTCGTTTAAAAATGGCAGGTACAGAACTAAATATTTCTGCGGAAGATTTAGATTTTGCAAACAAAGCAGATGAGCGTTTAAGTTGCGATTATCAAGGTGATGATATGCAAATTGGTTTCAACTCTCGTTTTTTAAGCGAAATGTTAAATAATTTAAGTTCAAACGAAGTTTTAATTGAAATGTCGCTACCAAACAGAGCAGGAATTTTAACTCCAATTGATGGAACAGACGAAGGTGAAAAAATTACAATGTTAGTTATGCCAGTAATGTTGAATAACTAACAACGAATTCACTTATAAATATTTAAAAACCACAATCAAATGATTGTGGTTTTTTGTTTACATTTACTTTTATGAACTTCCTCGCCCATTTATACCTATCACAAAACGATACCAATATTATGATTGGCAATTTTATTGCAGATCATATTAGAGGAAATAATTACACAAATTTTTCAAAAGAAATTCAACAAGGAATATTCTTGCACAGAGAAATAGACACGTTTACAGATGCACATGAAATTGTAAGAAAAAGTAAACGTAGATTGCACGCACGTTACAGGCATTATGATGGTGTAATTATCGATATTTTTTACGATTATTTTTTAGCTAAAAATTGGGCAGATTATTCTGCAATTCCATTGAATGTATATACTGATGCAATCAATAAATTATTTTTAGAAAAATCTGCTGAATTACCTTTAAAATCTCAAAATTTCATCAAATATATGATTGAATATAACATTCTATACAATTATCAATTTGAAGAAGGAATTGAAAAGGTTTTAAACGGAATGAATAACAGAACCAAAGGAAAATCTCAAATGAATTTAGCCATTGAAGATTTACGAGAATTAGAATCAGAATTACAAGAAGATTTTACGCTCTTTTTTAAAGATTTAATTAATTTTTCTAATCAGAAATTCAAAAAATTAACTGTCATTTCGAACGAAACGTAGTGGAGTTGAGAAATCTTATTTATTAAGTTATTCTCTTAAGATTTCTCCATAAAGTCGAAATGACAATTGGAATTAAAAACCATCAAAAAATGAAAACAAAAAACATCTTTATAACATTCCTATTCCTTTCTTTATTAATAATTTCGTGTAAAACATCAGAAAAGAAAGAGAAAATTATCGGTAAAATAACAGAAAAAGCAATGGTTGTTTCTGCAAGAATGGAAGCATCTAAAATTGGTTCAGATATTTTACAAAAAGGTGGAAATGCCTATGACGCAATGGTTGCAACACATTTAGCTTTGGCTGTTGTATATCCTGTTGCAGGAAATATTGGTGGTGGTGGTTTTATGATTTACAGAAATAATGATGGCACAAAAGGCGCTTTAGACTTTAGAGAAAAAGCACCAATTACTGCCCATAAAGACATGTATTTAGATTCACTAGGAAACGTAATTGAAAATAAAAGTGTTTTAGGCGCACATGCAGTTGGCATTCCAGGTTCTGTTGCTGGATTGTTTGAGGTTCACGAAAAATTCGGAAGTTTACCTTTTAAAGATTTAATTCAGCCTGCAATTAATTTAGCAAGAAACGGAATAACAATTACCAAAAACCAACAAAGCGATTTAGAAAATGCGAAAGAGAGATTCAATAAAGTCAACAATTATAAAAGTGTTTTTAATGAAGATTGGCAAGAAGGAGACGTTTTAAAACAAGAAGAATTAGCACAAACTTTAGAGCGCATTCGAGATTTTGGTAAAGACGGATTCTACAAAGGCAAAACCGCAGATTTATTGGTAAACTACGTTACAGAATTAGGTGGAATTATCACCCACGAAGATTTAGAAAAATACCAAGCAATTTGGCGCAAACCAATTTCTTTCAACTATAAAAATTACACAATAAACACCATGACTTTACCTTCAAGTGGAGGCATTTGTTTGGCACAAATTTTAAAATCTATAGAACCATTTGATGTTTCAAAACTAGAACATAACTCTACAAAATACGTTCAATTATTAACAGAAGCAGAAAGAAGATCTTATGCAGATAGAGCCAATTATTTGGGCGATATCGATTTTGTAAAAGTCCCAATTGATAGTTTAACAGACCAAAATTACATCAACAAAAGAATGAGTTCTTTTTCTTGGGACAAAGCAACACCTTCATCAGAAATTTCTCACGGAAAAATTTTAGGTTACGAAAGCGATGAAACCACGCATTATTCCATTGTAGATCAATTTGGAAACGCAGTTTCTGTGACCACAACTCTAAATACTGGTTATGGTTCTAAAGTAGTTGTAAAAGGAGCAGGTTTCATTTTAAACAACGAAATGGACGATTTTTCCAGCAAACCTGGTGTGCCAAATGTGTATGGTTTGGTCGGTTCTAAAGCCAATGCAATTGCTCCAGAAAAACGAATGTTAAGTTCTATGACGCCTACTATTGTTGAGCAAAATGGAAAATTGAAAATGGTTTTAGGAACTCCTGGAGGCTCCACAATTATCACTTCTGTGTTGCAAAACATCCTAAATGTTACCGAATTTAATATGGGAATGCAAGAATCTGTAGACAAACCGAGGTTTCATCACCAATGGTTGCCAGACGTTATTCGAATGGAACCAAATGGATTTAACGCGCAAACGAAAAGCAAACTCGAAACTTTGGGGTATGAAATTTTGGAGAAAAATTCTTTAATTATTGGTAGAGTCGATGCTATTTTGGTTTTACCAAACGGAAAATTAGAAGCTGGCGCAGACAAACGTGGAGACGATTCTGCAGTTGGATTTTAGAAAATTATTCGGTTTATTTTTTTGGGCGTTCGAGCGGGCTTTTCGCTACAATCTTTTAACTTAAAAAAGGCAAAAGGATTTCCACTTCAATCCCTAACGCGCTCACTCAAAACAAAACTCAAACGGAAATTAAGACTAATAAATTTTCTTAACTTTGAATATAAAATTTTAAACTTGTGAAAACAAACGTACAACCATTCCACCTTGCAATTCCTGTCCAAGATTTAGAAAAATGTAGAACTTTTTACAGAGACATTTTAAACTGCGAAGAAGGTCGTTCAACAGAAGATTGGGTAGATTTTAATTTCTTCGGACATCAATTGGTAATTCACGTAAAAGAAGACTTTAAACCGCAAAGAATTTCAAATTCGGTTGACGGACATAATGTTCCTGTTCCGCATTTTGGCGTTGTTTTAACCTGGGAAGATTGGAATTCTTTAGCAGACAGATTAAAAGAAGCTAACACAAAATTCGAAATAGAACCTTGCATTCGCTTCAAAGGAAAAGTGGGTGAACAAGCGACTATGTTTTTCATGGATCCAGAAAATAATGCGTTAGAATTTAAAGCCTTTAAAGATATTGGGCAATTGTTTGCTAAGTAATGAAATTATCAGAAACTCATATTGCCAAAAAATTAGAGAAACCTATTCGTTTTCAAGAATATGGTGTTGGAATTTTTAAAACAATTCCAACAAAATCTGCCATTAAAAAAGCCATCAAAAAAGAACTTGTTTTTATTGATGGAGTTTTAGCAACCACTTCTAAATTTATTTCTGGAGGAGAAAAAATAGAATTGTTCGAATCAGAGAAATCTTCCAGTTTCGAAAGACTAAAATTAGATATTGAAGTTTTATTTGAAGACGATTTTTTAGCAATTATTTACAAACCTGCAGGAATATTAGTTAGTGGAAATAAGTTTGTAACCATTGCAAACGGATTGGCGCAAAACTTACAAAAAAGCAATCAGCAAGATGCTGTAAAACCACAACCAATTCACAGATTAGATTACCCAACAAGCGGATTATTATTAATAGGAAAAACAAGTTCATCAATTCTCGAATTAGGAATTTTGTTTAAAAATAAAGAAATTAGTAAAACCTATTTTGCAATTACAATTGGCAAAATGAATTCTGGAGGAATTATAAACTCTCCAATTGACGAAAAAGAATCAATTACAAAATACACTGTTTTACAAACCGTAAAATCGGAACGTTTTGAGTTTTTAAACTTGGTAAAATTAAACCCAAAAACAGGAAGAAAACATCAATTAAGAAAACATTTATTATCTATTGTAAACCCTATTTTGGGAGATAAAGAACATTATTTAGAAGGAAAAGTTTTAAATGGAAAAGGGTTGTATTTACATGCTTCAACATTAGAATTTGTGCACCCTTTCACAAAAAAGAAAATTTTAATTTCTAAAGAATTGCCAAAGAAGTTTACAAAGATTTTTCCACATGTCATTCCTGCGTAGGCAGGAATCCATACAGAGTAACCAAAACAGCAATCAGTTTTTAATACTTCATTAATTTTTAATCTATTTAAAGCTTTCTTGTTGGATATAGTTTAGATTCCTGCCTACGCAGGAATGACAAACTCACTAAACTTTAACATCATCAATAATTTTCGAAAATCGATTCATCAACTCATAAATTTCTTCTTCGTTATAAGTAGCAAAACCCATTCTTATGGAATTGTGCCCAAAATTTGAAGCGTCATAACGTTGCCATTCTCCTATTTCTAATTTGTGTTTTTGAGTGATTTCAGCAATCGTTTTCCAAGAATACTTTTTGTTTAAAGTAACCCAAACTGCCATTCCTCCTTTTGGAATTTCAAAAGTGAAAACATCTTTGAATTTATCGTCTAAAAGCCTGCAAAACAAAT